>NZ_BRCD01000008.1:0-133749 GCF_023707945.1 Sporosarcina sp. NCCP-2331 | reverse complement strand
ACTACGTTGATTGAGAAAAAAGGAAATGAGGATAGTATCCAGGCGGAAAAACTTAATACATTAGGCGTAAAAGGTTCTGGTTTAGGCCTTGTAGCATTCAATAATTCCAGAGTACAAGAAGGGAATTTACTTGGAACAGAAATCAGAGATGTTTTAAATCTTATTAATTTTGATCGTATAGGCTCAATTATTATGACTCTTGGCATGGCTGAAGCTGCTTTTGAAAAAGCATTATCATATATTCGTGAAAGAAAGCAATTCGGTAAAAGTATTGCGGATTTTCAAGGTATACAATTTATGATTGCCGAGATGACAGCATCTTTGAAAATAATTGATCACTTAGTTGATTTGACGATTAAAGAGTTCAGAAATGATGAAATTAGTATGTTATCTCTAGCAATCAACAAAATTGAGTGTACAAGATTAATGGAAGATATAGTATCTAAATCAATAGACCTGATGGGTGGCAGCGGTTATTTAGAGCAATATGAAGTTGAACGAATTTTTCGTGATAGCAAGAGTGTATCAATAGGTGGAGGGACTAGGGAAGTTTTAAAAAACCTCGTTGGTAAGCAAATGGTCTATAAGTATAAATTTTAAAAGCTAAGTTTTAATAAAAGGAGGAGGACTAACAATGAAGAAAAAGTATCTATTTGCTAGTTTATTGGCTTTAGGTTTATTAGGTGGTTGTGTTTCAAAAGATGAGACTAAGAGTACAAGTGCCGATAGTGCTGAAAAGGATACCTACAAATTCCGATTGAATGTAGGGTTGAATGGTGAGGATGCTAATACAGCGGCATTTACAACTCCGTGGATGAAAACAATGGAGGAAGAAACAGATGGACGAGTTAAATTTGACGCATTTTATTCAGAAGAACTAGTCCCCCTTGGAGAAGAAATCAGGGCATTGCAAGATGGGACAATAGATATTGCGGCACCCATTCTTCCAACATATAATCCGGATCAATTTCCGTTATCTGATGTAACGATGTTACCATTAAAAAAGTCAGATACATTAATTGCTGCTAAAGCATACGCAGATCTTATTAAAAGTGATGAAGAATTACAAAATGGTAAAACCTTTTCAGACTTAGAATTTGGAAAACACGGAATGAAAGTGCTTCCAGTTCAACCTATATCACCTTATACAATCGGAGCAGTAGGAAAACATGAGTTTAAAACAGCAAAAAGTTTACAAAAACTTTCTCTCAGAACTGGTGGAAGAGCACACGAAATTTTCGTTGAAAAACTTGGTTCTGGATCAGTATCTATGCCCTGGAGTGAAGAGTTCGAAGCTTTAAGTAGGGGGGCCCTAGATGGAAATGTACGCTCTGTAGTTGACTACAAACCATATGGCTTTGATGAGCTGATTACTACTTCAATCACAGGCCTAGCACTTGGTCACTTCCCATTTGTATGGTTAATGCCTGAGGATAAATTCAACGAGCTTCCTGAAGATATTCGCTCGTTGATGGAAGATACAGCATATGATTTATCCGAGTCAACAGTTAAATTAGAATTGTATGATCAAGCCCTAAAGGATGCTGAAGCTGCAGGAATTAGATTAGTTGATGTTAGCGAGTTAGATTCCGATGCTAGAGAACTTTTAGAAAAAGCATCTGTAGAAACATGGGGTGCATGGATCGAAGCAAAGGAGAAAGAAGGTTTGCCAGGAAAAAAAGCAGCAATGTTGTGGAGAGATATAATTATTAAACAAGGCGGAGAGGTTTACGATTCACTTATGGATATTGAGTAAGCAATTAAATTCCAAAGTAAATCTGTTCTTGGAGTATGCTTACAAAGTTGATCAATGTATACTCCAGGAACAAAAGATATATTAAAAAAGTCTTCTTTAAACAACTATGAAAAGGAGGTTATGAGGTGACAATTGAGATACTTTATATCGTTGTATTCGCTCTACTATTAATATTACTATTTTCAGGAATGTATATACATTCCATCTTGTTAACAGTTGGTATTGTCGGCTTAGTTCTATTAGAAGGACCTGGATACATAAATGGCTTCCTACAATCGGATCCATTCCTTCGCACTGCTAGTTACTCACTAACCACTGTCCCTTTATTTGTAATAATGGCTCAATTTATTGTACGTGCAGGGGTTGTGGAAGATTTATATAGCATAGTTTATAACGTATCCAAAGGCAGAAGTAGCATATTAGGTGTATTAACGATTCTAGCAGGCGGCTTAATGGGAGCAGTTTCAGGATCATCAAATGCCTCCGCAGGGGCCATGGGTCAAGTTGCGGTTCCACAATTACTGAAGCGAGGATATGGAGAGGGCATAGCAGGGGCAACAGTGGCTGTTGCTGGTTCACTTTCAGCCGTTATACCGCCAAGTATTATTCTGATTTTATGGGGAGTAGCGACTGAAACCCCGATTGGTCAGTTGTTTATCGCTTCAATTGTTCCTGGCCTAATAATGATGGTAATTATCATTATTGTTATGTTGATTTTTCTTAAAACTTCAAATGAAAAAAATCCGCAAAGTGATTTTGAGAAGCCTTTTGAAAAAGAGCATGTTTCGTTATCAAGAGCAATTAGCGCTTTAGTTTTAACATTATCTATCGTATTTATAGTTTTCTATGGCATATTTGCAGGGATCTTTACCCCAAGTGAAGCAGGGGCGATTGGAGCGCTTGCAAGTTTCATAGCAGCACTGATTTTAAAAAGAGTGAATATTAAATTCTTAACTGACTCTTTTGCCGATACCGTTAAACTAACTTCAATGATTTTAATGATTATGATTACTGCTCAGATATTTGGTCGATTTGTCTCTATATCACTATTACCACGAAAAATTATTGGTTTATTAAGTTCATTGATAGAACACCCAACTTTAGTTCTAATCGTTTTATTCACCATCTACTTTATTTTATTCATGGTTATCGAAGGAGCAGCAGTTATTATTATGACAGCTCCGATTGTATTACCTCTCATTATAGAAATGGGAACAGACAAAATTTGGTTTGGAGTAATAGTTGGAATTCTGTGTACTTTAGGCCTTTTAACTCCTCCAGTTGGATTAAGCGTTTATTCGGTTGCAGGTGTGACAGGCATTTCGAGCGAAAAGATTTTCCGGTATGCACTCCCCTATGCACTCGTTATCGGTATCGTTATCATCGGATTGCTAATAGTATTCCCGGGTATTGCTACTATATTACCTAATATGATGTAGATATTTTACTGAAAAGGAGTGAGTATATATATGTCTGAAAGATACTTTAAACTATATAGTTTGTTTGAAAAGATAAAATTCTTTGGCATGCTATTGAGTGGTGTCACGGTATTCATAATGATGTTGTACACTAGCGCTGATGTTTTACTACGTAATATTTTCGGTACTTCTATGTTATCGGCATATGAGATATCACAGAATTACTTTATGCCACTAGCTGTTTTTCCAGCGTTAGCTTACGCTTTTGGGGTAGGTATGATGCCGCGTATTGAATTTCTGATCACGAAAGTAAAGAATATTTTTTTCAGCGCATTGTGGCAATTGTACTAATTTCTTTAGAGATTATACTGATGTCATTGCTGGCGCTTTTTGGAGGACAATATTTTTTACAAGCATTAGAAAAGGGGCTAGCGTTTACTGCTGCAGGTACAAACTATCCACTCTATATAGTAATTATATTTGTGCCTATTGGATTTTCTTTGGTAATAATAGAAATGTTGTTTTTATTAATAAAGAATGTAAAAACTAAAACTCCATCATTTGTTGTTATGGACAAATATGAAACTCCAGAAATCTAAAAATATCTCAAGAAACGTTACATTTTTTCCTAGAAAAGCAGGAAATTGACAAAAAATCCAACTCTGGAATAACTCGTTGTAATTAAAGGAGAAATAAATATGTATAAAACAATAATAGTACCACGTGTATCGGAAACTGATGGGGTAGGGCATATAAATAACACTACTATACCTATTTGGTTCGAGGCAGCTAGAAATGACATATTTAAATTATTCACACCAGATAGTTCATTCGAAAATTGGAAAATGATTATTTTAAATATGCAGGTTGAATATAAAAATATGATCTATTTTGGAAATAATGTAGTAGTAAAAACTTGGGTGAAAAGGATTGGGAATTCTAGTTTGGAATTGTATGAAGAGATATGGCAGGATGATACATTATGTGCGCAAGGCACTGTCACTTACGTTAATTATAATCTAGGCAAAAAGAGATCAGAGAAAATACCAGAATCTATCAAAGAAGAGTTAATAAATCACTTTTTGCCAAATGAAGATTTTGATAAATGACATAGTCTTCAATTCTATCAAAGGGGAGGAAGAATAATGGTATTGACTTTGGAGAACAAACCACTACATGAATATTTACGCAAAAATGCTTCTAAACATCCTGAAAAAGTTGCAATAATTTATTATGGAAAGAAGATAACTTACAAAGATCTAGATATCTACTCAGACAGACTAGCCCAATTTTTATCTTTACAAGGCCTTAGGAAAGGCGATAGTGTTGGTTTATATATGCAAAATTGTCCTCAGTATATTATTTCGCACTTCGCTATTCAAAAAATAGGCGGCGTGGTTGGACCATGTAATCCCATGTTTAAAGAATGGGAGCTAGAATACGAATTGAATGACTTGAATGCAAAAGCTCTTATCACCCTGGATAATCAATATCCTGTGTTTAAAAACATCAAAAGCAAGACGCAAGTAGAAAATGTGATAGTAACTAATTACATGGATATGTTACCTGAAATCCCGTATCCCGATTTTCCTGAAACAACAATCGAAAAATGTACATTTGCTGAAGTACATGATTTTATGGAGATAATTGTAGAGGATAGTCAATCTGTAGAACTTCCAAATATTAATATAGATATGTCAGAAGATGTAGGGTTAGTAGTATATACTTCTGGAACATCAGGTGAACCTAAAGGGGCAATGTTAACATATAAAAATACAGAGTTTAAAACTCGTTGCGTGATAGAAACGTATAACTATTCTGATGATGATCTTGTTTTAGGGGTAATGCCTATTTTTCATATTGCAGGAATGTTAGTGGGGATGACAAGTCCTATAATGGCTGGAGCTACAACAGTGTTGCTGACTAGGTTTGATCCTATGAGCGTGTTACAAGCCATGGAAACATACGGGGTAACTGTAGCTTACACGACAACTCCTATGATTGTTGAAATGATTAAGCAGGCCGGTAGTAGCTCCGAAAAACCTAACCTAGAATCATTACGATTGAACCTAGGAACTAGTTTTGGTATCCAAGTGACAAAAGAGATTTCAGATGAGTGGGAAGCAGTTTCTGGAGTGCCATTGTTTGAATTTGCTTACGGAATGAGCGAGACCCATACAGCAGATACTTTAATGCCACCCGAGGCAATAAAATACGGATCCTTTGGAAAACCTACTTTTGAGACACAGATCAAAATTGTCAATGTTGAAGAAAGTGGAAAAGTCTTAGGAGTTGGCGAGTCAGGCGAAATAGTTATTAAAAGTCCAAGCGTGTTCAAAGGTTATATGAATAGTCCAGAAGCTACCTCTCAATCACTTATAGATGGATGGTTTTATTCTGGGGATATTGGCAAAATTGATGCTGATGGTTATCTTTATTTTCTTGGTAGAAATAAGGAAATGATTAAATGTTCAGGTTATAGCGTATTCCCGGAAGAAGTTGAAAAAATGTTAAACAAACATCCTAAAGTCAATCAAACAGCTGTAATTGGCATTCCCGATAGTGTGCGAGGAGAGTCGGTCAAAGCTTTTGTTGTTCTCAATAAGGGCGAAGAAGGCTCTATTACCGAAGAAGAACTTATTACTTGGTCAAAAGAGAAGATGGCTGCATATAAATATCCACGAGAAATCGAATTTATGGAATCCCTACCTCAGACCAGCACTAATAAAATTTTACGACGTTTATTGAAGTCTAATAAATAGAATACAATTCTTATTTATCACGTTAGAATACAATTCTAAATTAAGGAGCAGATCAATGGATAATATATTTGAAGGAAGAACAGCATTCATAACTGGTGGGAGTAGAGGGCTAGGAAAGGAAATTGTTGAGCGTCTAGCAAGTGAGGGAGCAAATGTAGCAATTATTGATATTAATGAGGAAGCGTTAGCATCAGCTGAAATGGAATTAAAGGAAAAAGGATATTCTGTATATGTAAAGGTAGCAAATGTTACCGTCAAAGAGCAGATTGAAGAAGCAATGCAGGAAGTATTTAATCGTTTTGGATCGATTGATATAGTTGTAAATAATGCCGGAGTAATTCGTGATAATATGCTATTTAAAATGACTGACGAAGATTGGACTACTGTCATGAATGTCCATTTAAATGGCGCATTTTATACAACCCGTGCGGCACAAAAATATATGATAGAAAATAAATATGGTCGAATTATAAATATTTCTTCTACCTCAGCTCTTGGCAACAGAGGGCAAGCCAATTATGCGACGGCAAAAGCTGGGTTGCAGGGTTTAACAAAAACACTAGCAATTGAATTAGGAAAATTTGGTGTGACGGTAAATGCTGTAGCACCAGGTTTTATAGAGACCGATATGACGAAAGCAACAGCTGAGCGTATTGGGGTGCCTTTTGAAAAATTTGTTCAGGAAACAGTATCAACAATACCTGTAAATAGAAGTGGAAAACCAGAGGATGTGGCCAATGCAGTAGCCTTCTTTGCAGATGAGCGATCCTCATTTATAAATGGCCAGGTGCTATACGTAGCAGGGGGACCAAAAAACTAAATTGGAGGTTAATTAAATGTTAGGGAGTTTTATTGGAAAGAAATCTGAAAAAGTTAAGAATATAATCGAAAGAGGTGCAGTTAAAAAATTTGCAGAAGCAATAGGAGATCCATCACCTATCTATATTGATGAACAAGTTGGTAAAAGCTCTCCTTACAAACAAAATTTAGCACCACCTACCTTTCCGGCTACTTTTGACAGAGGATCCATACCTGGATTGCCCAGCAAGGGACTGTTACATGGTGAACAGATCTATCAGTATACTAGACCTCTATTAGTAGGAGAAGAAGTCTTCTGTTGGAATGAAGTGAAAAACTATTATGAAAAGGAGGGGAAAAGTGGGAAAATGGGTTTTCTTGTTTTGACGTTACATGGCGAGGATGTAACGGGAAAATTGTTATTTACGGAAGAAAGGATAGCTATTATTAATGATGCTGTAAGAAAGGAGATGAATGCATGAAGCGGATTAATGAAATTCAACCTGGAGAGACATTAAATATAGTACAACTGGAACCAGTTTCACGTTTAGATTTAATTAAATATGCAGGAGCTTCTGGCGATTTCAATCCAATACATACGATTGACGCTGAAGCTGAAAATGCTGGTCTTCCCGGTATTATTGCTCATGGATTGTTGACAATGGGAAGTCTTTCTAAAATTTTCACGCAATATTTAGAAGAAGGTTTTATTGAAACTTACTCCATTCGTTTTAGAGGGATGGTTTTCTTAGGAGATGCTATTACTTTGAAGGCAATATTAATAAATAGGGAAGAGAGCCGCATGCACTTTGAAGTAAATGCTATTAACCAAAAAAGTGAAAAGGTTCTTGTGGGCAATTTAGTTTTTACTTTAGGGATTCCCGAATATTTTATTACAAAGGAGTAAGAAAACATATGAAAAGAGATGCAGTTATTGTTTCAGCAGTAAGAACAGCAATCGGTAAACAAGGAGGTGCTTTAGCAGAAATACCTCCACACGTTTTTGGGGCAGTTGTACTTAAGGAAGCACTTAGGCGCGCAAATCTTACGCCTGAATTAGTAAACGACGTAATTCTTGGGAATGTTTTAAGTGGAGGCGGGAATATTGCTAGGTTAACTGCTTTAGAAGCAGAGTTAGGAACCCACCTCCCAGGCATTACTATCGATCGCCAATGTGGCTCAGGTGTAAACGCAATCATTCTTGCAACTCAAGCTATTTGGGCTGACGATGGAGATATCTTTATTACTGGGGGTACTGAGAGTATGAGCCGTGCACCATACTTAATGTCTCGTCCCCAAAAAACTAACTATGCTGAACAGCCATCCTTTTTAAAATATCAGCTTTCCACGAAAGAAATTGGCGATCCCCCCATGGGTATTACAGCTGAAAACTTAGCTTCAAAGTATAATGTCAGTCGAGAAGAACAGGATGAATTTTCTTTAGATAGTCAAATGAAAGCGGCAAAAGCAATTGAAGAAGGCAAATTCAAGGAACAAATAGTACCTGTAGACGTGCCTGGTAGGAGAGGAGATTCAATTGAATTTAAAGTGGATGAACATCCAAGGTCCAACACAACACTTGATGTACTGTCCAAGTTGAAGCCGGTCTTTTTGGAAGATGGTACTGTAACTGCTGGTAGTAGTTCGGGACTTAATGATGCTGCTTCAGCAGTCGTGATTATGTCCCGTGAAAAAGTAGAAGAGCTGGGGATAAAACCTTTGGCTGTAATACGTTCTCATGCAGTGACCGGGGTGGATCCAAATATTATGGGAATTGGACCTGTAAGTGCAACACAACAAGCTTTAAAAAAAGCTGGATTATCATTAGAGCAAATTGATTTAATAGAGTTTAATGAGGCTTTCGCGGCTCAAGTGTTAGCATGCAACAGAGAATTAAAAATGGATATGGCAAAGGTGAATATACATGGTGGCGCTATTGCACTCGGACATCCACTCGGTGCTACAGGCGCGATTTTGGTTACTAAGGCAGTCTATGCACTGCAACAAACAAAGGGGAGATATGCGCTAATTACAGCTTGTATTGGAGGTGGTCAAGGAATTGCAACCATTATCGAATTAGAAAAGTGATCTTTAAGTAAAATCATATGTACTTCCACTTTTAATCTAATTTAAATGTCAGATTTAAAGTGTTCAAGTAATAGTGGAAACGGGAGAAAATTCTAATAGCTCAATCTAAATAAGATTAAACTTTATAATAACCTGAGGAAATTGTTTTCGATTGTGTCTAATTCTATAGTTTGTATAAAGTACATTCATCTTAAGTAATAAATCTTGCGTTGTTAACTAAGATTATTTAATCAATAAATAGGTTATAATTAACTTTATATCTCATAAGACTTTAACAGATATTACTTATTATGATATGTAATTTATTTTAAATTGGAAAGACAGGTGAGTGCTATAGTTTCCTCAATAGATGTTGCCAAGTATGCTGGTGTTTCTCAAACTACGGTTTCTCGTGTCCTAAATACTCCCCATCTTGTAAAACAACCCACTTTTAACAAGGTAATGAGAGCAATAGAAGAATTAAACTATATCCCTAATGCAAATGCTAGGTCTCTTGTCAAGAAAAAGACAGGAACAATAGCCTTAATTTCAGGGCCGTTAAGTAACCATTTTTTTGTTGATACTACAACGTCCATTGTAAATTACGTCACTAATTTGGGTTATAAGATAAATGTACATTTTTCAGATATTGGTAATTTGGAAGAAACGTATAGTGCAGTTTTTGAAAATAGAGTAGACGGTATAATATTATCTTCAATTCTAATTGAAGATCCTATTTATGAAAAAATTTTGAAATCAGGAATTCCTTTTATCCTTTTTAACAGGAAACATGAAAGTAACCAGAATTTCGTAGAGATGGATAACGATCAAGCTGGATTCTTAGCAACTAGTTACCTATTGGATTCGGGCCATAGAAATATAGCATGGGTCGGAGGACCTTCTACAATGAGTACATTTAAAGGAAGATATAATGGTTTTATTAATGCTCTTACACGTAATAGTATAAAGATAAGCAAAGAAAGTATATTTTTTGAGAATAATACTCCTGATGAATTGCGTCATACTTTTTCAAAGTTAACTAAGACTCCAAATCAGCCGTCAGCTATTTGTGCAGCTACTGATGCATTGGCAATATCTTTAATGGATTATTATATTGGTCTAGGTTATAAGATTCCAGAAAACATAAGCATAATTGGTATTGACAATGTGAAAATTAGTAAGCATGCTTCAATCAATTTGACAACTGTTGGAATTAATTCATCATTAGATTTAGGACAGATTGCTATTGAAAATCTAATACGTAAAATTGAGGAAAATGAAGAGTTAAATGTCCAAATTACTGAGCCTGTTAGATTATTTAAAAGAAAGACAGTGAAGAAAAAGGAATAAGATATAAAAAATAATGGTTACGTATTCAAAGGAGCGTATTACAATTGAATAAAAAAAGGATTTATATAAATGGAACTTGGAAGAGGACAGATGAATTTATAGATTTGTTATCCCCTTATTCTAATGAGAAAATTAGTGATATAGCTAAATCAACAGTAGATGATGTGAATCATGCCATTAATTCTGCGGAAAAGGCATTGAGCAAAATGAAAAATTTAACAGCTTACAAGCGGGCAGAAATTTTAGAGCGATTAGCAGACTTATTTATTGAAAATAAAGTGAAGGCAGCTGAAATAATCTCATTAGAAGCGGCGAAACCTTTGAAGTATGCATTAGGCGAAATTGATCGTACAATTGAAACATATAAATTCGCGGCGGAAGAAGCGAAGCGTTTGACTGGTGAGATGATTCCGATGGATGCTGCGAAAACAGGTGCCAACCGCATTGGTTATACTGTCCGGGAACCGATTGGGGTGGTAGGGGCAATTACTCCTTTCAACTTCCCGCAAAACTTGGTAGCACACAAAGTTGGTCCCGCAATTGCTTCAGGAAACACAATCGTTTTGAAACCTGCCTCCCAAACGCCTTTATCTGCATTATTCCTTGCTGAACTACTAGAGCAAACGGATTTGCCGAAGGGGGCATTTAATGTAGTAACGGGTAGTGGACGGATAGTTGGGGATGCATTGGTGGAAAGTGAAAAAGTGAAGATGATCACATTCACCGGAAGTCCTGCAGTAGGTATTGGAATCCGAAATAAAGCGGGTCTCAAGAAAGTAGCATTGGAGCTGGGTTCTAACGCTGGTGTTATCATCGATGATGGTGTAGATCTCAATAAGGTCGTTTCTAAATGTGTAACGGGCGCGTTTTCCAATCAAGGTCAAGTCTGTATTTCATTACAGCGCGTGTATGTAATGGAAAGTGTCTATGATGAATTTATCGAAAAGATGAAGGTGTCCGTGAAGAAGTTGGTGATTGGCAGTCCACTCGAAATGGATACGGATATTTCTGCTATGATTCATTCGGCAGAACAAGAGCGTGCAGCTGAATGGGTAGAAGAAGCAATTGCTAAGGGAGCGCAGTTAATTGCGGGCGGAAGTGTGGAAAATGGTGTTTTCATGCCAACCATTTTAACCAACGTGGACGCTACAGCAAAGGTTTCATGCCAGGAGGTTTTTGCACCGATTGTGTTTGTGAATAAAATTTCTTCAATTGATGAGGGGATTGCTGCTATTAATAATTCTTCATATGGGTTACAAGCAGGGATTTTCACGAATGATATTAAGACAGCCTTTAAAGCATCGAAAGATTTAGAAGTCGGCGGCGTGATGATCAACGACGTCCCGACGTACCGTGTCGACCAAATGCCTTATGGCGGTGTGAAAGAAAGCGGTACGGGCAAGGAAGGTCTGAAATATGCGATTGAAGAAATGACTGAGAATAAGTTGGTTGTTTGGAATCAAGAGTAAGGAGTGTTTTGAATGTCTGAAAAAATTACATTTGCCCCGATTAGTTATACTGGATGGGGTTCTCTGGAACATTTAATTAATGAAGTAAATCGGTTTGAAGTAAAGAAAATCCTTGTCATAACCGATCCATTTTTAGTGGATATCGGTTTGACAGGAAAGATCACAAGACCTTTAGAAGAAGCTGGTTTTGATACGATTGTGTATACCGAAGTAGTTCCGGAGCCGCCTTTAGCTATCGGTGAGAAGTTGGTTGCTTATACACGTCATCATGAATTTGATATGGTGATTGGCGTTGGGGGAGGGAGCGCACTCGACTTGGCCAAGTTGGCTGCAGTCTTAGCAGCGCATGAAGGGGATGTGCGCGACTATTTGAACTTGACGGGTACGAAGCAAATCACCGAAAAAGGCTTGCCTTCCATCTTGATTCCGACAACTGCCGGTACTGGATCGGAAGTAACCAATATCTCAGTTTTATCTCTTGAAGCTACGAAGGATGTTGTGACGCATGATTATTTATTGGCTGATGTGGCAATTGTTGATCCGGCGTTAACAGTCTCGGTACCATCTAAAGTTACTGCAGCTACTGGCGTTGATGCATTGACGCATGCGGTGGAAGCATATATTTCGAAAAACGCTAGTCCCGTAACGGATGCATTGGCGTTGCAAGCCATCCGATTAATCAGTGGGTCGTTACGAACGGCAGTGGCTAATGGGGAGGATCGTCAAGCTCGTACAGATATGAGCTATGGAAGTTATTTAGCCGGTTTAGCATTTTTCAATGCAGGCGTAGCCGGGGTTCATGCTCTTGCCTATCCGCTTGGAGGTCAATTCCATATCGCACATGGAGATTCAAATGCAGTCTTGCTGCCTTATGTCATGGGCTATATCCGACATAGTTGTGAAAAGCGAATGAAGGATATCTATGATGCAATGGGCTTTAGCTCTGCCAATTTGTCGCAAGAAGAAGCATCCCACAGATGTGTTGCTGAGTTAAAAAGATTAGTGGCAGATGTCGACATTGCTTCGACGTTAAAAGGGTTCGATATTCCGGAGGATGCTTTGGAAAAGCTGACAATCGATGCGACCAAACAGACCAGAATACTTGCACGCAGTCCAAGAGTTTTAGAAAAAGATGATATCTTCAAGGTTTATCGAGCAGCTTTTGATGGGGTAATTGTTCAATAAAATTAAGTAACCTGCATATTAGGAGATTTAAATAAGCCGGAAGGACATAGCTAAATTGTCCTTCCGGCTCATTTTCGATTTAATTCAGATCCTCAAAATAACTTACAGGCAAAATCACAAAAACATTCGCCACCAGCCCCCGCGTCTCCGACTCCGCAAATGGCACCCTCCGAACCATCGAATTCGACATGTACAATTCCTTCTCCATCTCTTCTCCATCCCTGAATTCCTTATCTACCTCTAAATAACTTTTCACATCATCACTCCCTTTCCCTCTACATAGACAGTGGGCCGGAAAAGGATACTCGGCTAAAAACGCACGATGTATTTTGACCCCTCCTGTATCCTTTTCGCAAAACTCCTCTATATAGCGTGTAAGAGGCGCATCCAGCCACTTACATCAAAATGAATAGGGAGGTTCACCACATGAATTTACTGATCAATGAATCACCGATGATTATTTTGCCGTCGCTTGTGAAACAAGTGGGACTCAACGAAGCAGTGCTATTGCAGCAACTCCATTTCCGCTCACTGATTTCCCGAAAAAACAATGGGGGAGAGAAATGGGTCTCCAAAACGTATGAAGAGTGGGAAGAAGAGTTTCCCTTCTGGTCCAACGCTACAATCCGCCGAATCATCAGTAACCTTGAACAGAAGGGCTATTTGATCTCGACATCTGAACACAACCGGATGAAAGCTGACAAAACGAAGTGGTACCGCATCGACTATTCCACTATCGGCACACTTGGCTGCGATCAGGAACAGTTTTCAAAACGAGCAGATGACACTGTTCAGAATGAGCAGTCAGGAGTGCTCAATTTGAGCAAACCATTACTTAAAGAACTTAAGAACCTTAAAAAAGAACTTGTCGGGTTGCACCACGACGAGATCACTTTAATTATCAGCCACCTAAACGAGAAAACAGGCAAACAGTTCAAAGCAAATGCATCAGCGACCGTAAGAATGCTCAATGCACGGCTGAATGAAGGCTATTCAGTCGAGGACATCCAACAAGTCATCGATTTGAAGACAGACCAATGGCTGCAGGATGAGAAATTCCGTAACTACTTGCGTCCCTCTACTTTATTCAACGCAAAGAACTTCGAGAATTACGTAAATGAAGAGGTACCTGTGCAAAACAATGAGCAGGATTTGCTGCCATTCGAATTGGATTTCACAAAAGGAGAGAGATAAATGAGCAGTGAATTAGCTGAGAAAAGTGTATTGGGAACGATGTTGCAGGAAAATCATTTCATTTTGGACAGCGGGATTCAGGCAGCATATTTCCAATCCCGTATTCATCGAATCATCTTCAGTGCGATGCACGAACTGGCCGGTGCGAATAAAGTGGCCGACTATATCACCCTGCTGATAATCCGGGAACCAGCAAGTCTTGGAGGAGCCAACTATCTCGCGGAACTCAAAAACTTCGGCCATCCTGCACGCTTCGATGAATACAAAGAGATCATCGTCAACAAATGGCGGGAAATCGAGAAAGCCAGAATATTACAACTGGCGCAGCACAATAACTGGTCCATTGCAGAAATCCAGCAGTCATTCGACTCCCTGCAGGATGACAACACAGTGAGCATGGAAACCTCATTAAAGAACGAATTGATCAAGCAATATGAAAGGCCATTCATACCGCTGGACGAAAATATCGGTACAACAACGGGGCTTGCTGCATTGGATCGAATCTTAAACGGATTTCAGGACAGTGAATTCATCGTGGTAGCAGCCCGGCCGTCGATGGGGAAGACGGATACACTGAATCATTTCGCATTGCATGCGGGCTGGGCCGGTCATTTGCCGATCATCTTCTCGCTGGAGATGAACAGGAAGCCGATGATTGACAGGCTGATTGCCGCCACCGCCGGATACAGCCGGCTGCGTATGCGGAATCCGTACAAGCATTTTACTGACAAGCAAAAAGGGGGTTGGGGCACTGTCATGGATCGGCTGAATGAAGCACATATCCATGTCGATGACAGAAGTGCCTTGAGAGTGAGCGAGATGAAAGCGAGAGCGAGAAAAATCATGAAAGAAAGTCCGGATAAACACCCGATCATCTTTATCGACTACTTGCAGATTATTCGGCCCGACGGCAATCCAGGCAATCAAACACAGAGTATCGGCCAAATCAGTGCAGATCTGAAGAATATGGCGAAGGAATTTAATTGTCCCGTCGTCGTCCTGTCGCAATTATCCCGGGCAGTCGAACAGCGCCAGGAAAAGCGACCGATCATGAGTGATCTGCGGGACTCGGGAAATATCGAGCAGGATGCAGATGTTGTGGTGTTCCTCTACAGAGATGATTATTATCATAAAAGATCGACTCCGACAGATGAACTGGACATCACCAAGCACCGTAACGGCCCGACCGGAAGAATCACCGTGAGCTACATCAAGGAAACCGGCGAACTGAGTGATATTGAACAGACAAAAAGGGTAGGGAGCGAAGCGTAATGAATATTACAGTCGGAGAGCTTTTCGAATTTGCGGTTGAAATGGATATGAGTCTCGTATCTCACAACATCTACTGGGCTCTCGCAAACAAGAAAATCGGAGTGAATGACAGCGTCGAAAAATTAAAGAAGGTGAACTCCGACGAAGCAGCCGTCCTCCACCTGCATAAAACCAATCTGCTCGGCATCGGCAGGATCAAGCTCTATGCCATCAAAACGCAAACAAAAGACTGGTTCGCTTTCTACTTCGCTGAACATTCATTGGACGTCTTCCGGCTCCATGGAAATAAATTCGGTGAAAACGACGTCAGCATCCTAAACGCCGACCGGCTCGCAACGAAAGTCATGGCTTCCGCCGAAAGCGGAAGAGAAGAGTTTTTATTCGAACGCAAGAAACGCATCGCGGAGTTTCCCGCTTATATCGGGCATGCGAAAGCGGGGGAGACGGTGATGTATCAGATGTAGGAGTGGAGTGTAATGAACTCGATAACGACAGTAGGAGAACTTTTTGGAGAAGCAGTGGCATGTGAAAGAAATTATGAAGCGCATGGCATCTTATGGGCAGTCCTGAACGACCTGCTCAAACCGACCGACAACATCGAATTAATGTGGGATCTCCCCATTGATAAAAAAACGTTACGCCAGATGGAAAAAAATCAGTGGACTGTGCCTGTGTATCACACAACCTTGAAACAATTCAGAATTGCGTCTGAATTGTTTCCCGCACAGGCACCGCTTAATGAAATAGGGTATACAAGGTATATAAAGGTATATCTTTTAAGATATAGGTATATTAAGGTGTTAAAAAGGTGTATTATGTATATAAAGGTTAGCACTATTGCTATCATAAAGGAGTGATTGAAAGTGGCGAAACTTCATGCAAATGATGTATTTAAGCCGGGATCTTTTCCGAACCTTACTTACGTATCAAGGAAACCCACAGGTTTGAATTTCACTTATGAATTACGCCTTCAACAGGCACTTGGCACACCTGGCTATTTGACCTCTATCATCGGACCATCAAAAACAGGTAAAACCGTTTTATGTGAGAAAGTAATTGGAATTGATAACATCGTCTCTCTAACTGGAAGTGATTTTAAATACAAAGATGATTTCTGGAAAATTGTCGCTAATAAAGTTGGCATATCGCTTGAGGGAGAGTACTCAGAAACCGCTTCATTTAAAAGTACATTCAGTAACCCTGAAGAAAAGTCTGTCTCTACACGAGAAATTTATATATCAAGTAAAGATAAAGTCATTCAATACTTTAAAGAAAGTAATTTGACTTTAATAATTGATGATTTCCATTATGCATCTGAACAGCTTCAATTCGACATTGCTTATCAATTGAAGGATGCAATCAGAAGAGAATTTAAAGCGATCGTTATATCACTGCCACACAGAGCAGACGATGCTATTAGGAAGAACCCCGATTTAAGCGGCAGACTAAGCTTAATAAATATTGAACCCTGGAAAGAAGAAGAGTTAGAGGCTATTGCAATTACTGGTTTCACTGAACTCGGAATAAGGATAAGCAAAGACTTTGCTGCTAAGATGGCTACAGAAAGTCTGACCTCCCCACAATTGATGCAATCGATATGTTTAAATCTGTCTATTATTTTAGATATTGACCATAAAGATATAAAAGAAATTAAAGACCCGGAAATATTAAAAGAATCTTATCGTTTCACTACTATCAACTTACCTTATCAAGAAGTGGTGAAAAAAATAGTAGCAGGCCCTTCAACCAGAGGACAACGCCGAAAGAAATATCAACTGGATAATGGAGAAAAAGCTGATATCTATCATATTTTACTAAATGCTATTTCTTCAGATCCTCCAATTATTAGTATTTCTTTAGATGAGATAAAAGATCGAGTTGACCAATTAACCAGTACTTCAAGCGAGAGAATCGAGCGGAAGAAAGTTAAAGATTCTTTGCAAAAAGTCGAAGAAATCATGCAGATTAGTGGACAAATATATCAAGTTTTTGAGTGGAAAGATAATCAAGTTTTTATTCTTGATCCACTTTTTCTATTTTACCTAAGATGGAGTAGCTGATATGACGAAGGGGACATGAAATAATGACAAAAAACACATTGATCATTGATCCTACTGTAGCCATGCATAAAATTAATACTAAAAAAGAAGAATTAGAGCAATTAAACTCGCAGAAGAATCCATATAATGAATTCGGCAATTGGAGACATGCGGTTAGCGGGATACTGGAGGAAACTTTCTCCACAAGGTCTATTAGCAGGGACTTTCTAACGGAAACAAATGTATTTATAAATAAGTTTTCAGAAGCGGAAAGTGATAAAAATCTGAAGGCTGCAATAAACAATGGTAAAAGTTATTTGCATCGATTAAACAGCGATATTCAATCTGGTAAGTATGCACCTGAGGAAAATAAGGACAACTCTATCGGTAAGTCTACCGCTTTAATTATCATTAGAAGAATCCTGAGGAACTTTCATAAGCATATTGATGCGATGTATCAATCCGAAGTACATGGGAGCGGTAAAATAGCTAAAGTGGATCTCGATAAGATTAAGATAGGTAATGAGTATGACGTTCAGCGAATCTTATACGCTCTTATTCGACCAATATTTCCAGAAGCTCGTTTAGAAGCAGTTGACGATGCGGGTTATAATTCCGTTCGCTATGATATTGTGATAGCAGAATATGATATTGTCATTGAGGTCAAATGCACAAGAGAAAACATGACTGAACGGAAATTAACTGAAGAATTAGGTTCTGACTCGTTTCATTATAAGGCGAACCACCTTTTCTTATTTGTTTTTGACCGTGTCAAGTTAATCAAAAATCTAGATGCTTTTGAAAGATCATTTAATAGAAAGAAAACGGATGTTGGAAAAGAAATTGAAACCTTCGTAATTCAAGAAGTGTCATTCTAACTTTAATAGTGTAATAGCATGCAGCTTTAACGTGCTACTTTCCTAGCGGGCTGTGCCTGTGCATCACACAACTTGAAAACAATTCCGAATTGTGTCTAAGTTGTTTCCCGCACAGGCACCTTTTATATCGCGGAGTTTCCCGCTTATATCGGGCATGCGAAAGCGGGGGAGACGGTCATGTATCAGATGTAGGAGTGGAGTGCAATGAACTCGATTACGACAGTAGGAGAACTTTTTGAAGAAGCAGTGGGATGTGAACGAAGTTTTGAAGCGCATGGCATCTTATGGGCAATCCTGAACGACCTGCTCAAACCGACCGACGACGTCGAATTAATGTGGGATCTTCCCTATGATGAAAAAGCGTTACGCCAGATGGAGAAACATAATGTGATAGCCAATGGAGGATTAAAGCAATACGAAGAGAAAACAGGAATAAAAGTACTACCGCCTGTCCCGCTATACATGTACTTTATGTGTCCGAATTGTAGTGAGAGAATACCGGAAAACACAGCGAAGTTATACGTGGCTCCTGCTGAGTGAAACGGATAATTTAAGAGAGACAAAGAAAGGCCAGTATACGATTTGTAGTGTACTGGTTATTTCAATGTTTTGCATGCATCTCTTAATGTAATATCTGCAATTCACGATTCGCATCATTGATCAGCATGATATAGTCCAGCGCAGACATTTGAGACAACTGCTGTTGCAAGGTGCCACACAAATTAGAAATTATCCAGAACATTATAAATAATATATCGCACACACGAAGCACTGGGGGGGGGATCCTAAGCCCTTTCATCAAGATTCAAAATTGTGCTGGGACCTGATACACAAAATTAAAAGTACCACCGCTTGTCCTGCTATACACATACAGTTGTGTCACGGATCTTAAACGATTTTGCCGTAATTTTGCACAAACTTGATTTATATCCGTAATGTTCCTATATTGACTCCGTCGCTTCTTCTGGTTAGGTTGATAAATTGATGGGTGCATTTTCCACCGCTATAGAATAGTTGCAGGATTGGTTGGCCCCACTTCATCAGGTCGTTATAGTTGACACCCGTTTTTCGCTTTCTGGATACTCCGCCAGTTGTATAATATTGTGCTTGGTATGACCTGAAATCGTTCTCGATTTTGGTTTTATCCACTGCGCATGAATACAAATGCACTTCACGCACTTTTTCAATGCCAAGCGTTCCACAAAAACTTAGTGCTCGCAAAACACCGCCGCGAAATTGCTGCAAAACCTCACTCCATTTTTGACTGGTTAACGTAGTTTTCAATTCAACAATATGAAAGTCCGCCCACAAAACCCCGTCCTGCTGAAAAATGCACACAAAGATACCGTCAGGACATTTCGCATTCACTGTATATTGTAACCAGTGAGTTTTTTCGTGTTGCAATTGATAATACGCTTGATACATCCTATTAGAAAAATGAATATCTACCTCTGCCAAGCCATCTCCGGAGGTTTCTGTAACCATAAATTGATGATCTGTTGAATACATATAAAAATCGTTGCGAAGACGGTTCACATCATGTCCTAAAGTAAACATTTACACACCATCATTCTGTATTGTTACAGTATTTTCTATCAACTTATCCAAAGCATCGTTAAACGATTCGACTTCAAACCCATTTGCTCCAAGTGGTAATTCTGTAATTGTTGTTTCGGTCAATGAATTATCGAATTGGTACAGTTTAATATCACTCACTCTTATAGGCAGATCTTGCAACTCCCAACCAAGTTTTTGCAGCAGTTCTGTACGGTTTTCTTTTTGAGCCAATACCAGCATATTATTTACTACATTTACAATATTGTCGCTATGGGTGGTCATCCATATATTAAACCCCGCGTGCGTCAGCCTCATCAAGAGTCTCGCAACCTCCAGTTGAATATTGGGATGTAAATGTGATTCAATCTCTTCTATCAGCCACAAATCTGATTGTTTGGATGAAGTGAGGAATAAATATAATGGAGCAAGTTCAGCGATCAAAGAAGAAGTAATATGCAGTGGCAGACGTTTATCCTGATCAGAGATAAATTCGAATTGACCAAGATCCGTTTTTTGTACACTGCCTTTCATCAAATGAATTTCCATAAACTGAAGTAAGTCTTTATATTTCTCCTCATATTCTTCACTGCTTGTTAGTTTTACCAACCTCGTTAAATAGTTCTGAGTCGGCCAAGTCAGAGTGGTACCTTCTATAATTTCAGGTCGTTCAGCCGGTTGATCAGTTATAAATAATTCTTCTTTATTTGTTAGTAAGTTTCCGACAATTGCCTTATATGTTTGCATGAAGCCGGTACGGGAAGCGGGAAAATATAACGGCTGATTTGTATTTGGATTAAAGTTTCGCTGTTTGCCGAGATATCCATAATGAAACTGCATGAGAAAAAGCGTTTTAATGGCTTCACTCATAAGCAAATCTTTCATATGTTTGCCTTCCGGGTTCTCCCAGGAACCTTGTTTTAGATGCCCGCCAAGAGAATGGTACTGTTTGCCGTCAACGCTTATAATGTAGCGCAGTATTTTGTCATTTGATGTTTGATCGGGAATCTCCTCTTTCAATTCCCAACTGATCGTGATTGGCAAATAGGTTTCCCTTTCAATTTCCAGCATGTCAATATTTATGTCATGTCGGAAAATGGATTGAATTAATTCTTTTTTTCGTTCGTTTAATATCCGGTTCCATTCGTTAATGAAAGTTTTTTGAACTTCTTCATCTATTGTAACTTCGTATTGATCCATTCCCTTCATCGGTTCGATTTTCTGCTGAATCTTTGCAATAACTTCGGGTTGACTTAACGATGAAAGTTGTTCAGCCTTCATCATTAAACCCCAAAGTAACTCCATAATATAGCTTTTTCCACTGTTATTATGCCCGACAAACATCATGAAAGGACTGACCGTAATGGAGGTTTCTTTAATTTTACCAAATTCTTTTATTTTTAGTGTCCACTCATTGCGTACCATAAGGTTCTCTCCTTAGCATTCCATACTTGTATCTTCAGTATATAACAGGCAAAGGCAGGAATATACTTTAATCAATTATGCTTCTTTGTATTGTGTGAGTGCCTGGTATCTAATTGTGAATTGCTAGATAATGGAACATTCTTTCACTATATTTGTTGCACGGTGCCTGTGCGCCACATAATTTGTAAGCTATTCAGAATGTTTTTCAGGTTGTGCGGCACACAGGCGGGGGAGATGGGATACATCAGATTTAGGTAATGCAGAGGTGAAAGGGAAGGATAAGGAAGGGAAAGTCCCATGCCCTTTCACCACGATTCAGAATTGTGCCGGGACCTGGTATACAAAATTAAAGGGGATGACAAAAAGGAAAGAAGATTTCAACAAATTTAATTCGTTTTAAAATAGTGTTTAAATTGTTTGAGGATCTGGTACCTAACAATAGCCTGCTTCCTTGAAATAGTCGCTCAGGAAGACGGCTTGCCGGATCGATGAGCAGAACCCGATGGTGCGGCTTTGTTTGTGTTCTTTCCATACGCTCAGCACCGCTTCGGCATAGCTTTCGCACAATTGCAGCCGCAACAATTCTTCTTCATCATAGCGGTTGTTGCGCCATTTCAGTTCACTGTAGTCCGTTTCGTCCATCACTCCGTGTGTGGACCTGACTACTAATACTCTTGTCTACGCTAATTTGTTCGAATGATTATAGAAAGTTAAGAGAAATTCTTTTCCACTAAACGAATAAATTCTTTAGAAGGACCGCTTAATTCATTTTTATCATTGTAGGCTACAGCGAGTGTCCAATAAGCGTTGGGACAGTGATTAATATAACAAAAGTTAGGAATGATTTGATAGTTAAAAAGTGAAACATATGACTCTGGCACAAATGACACGCCTAAACCGGAAGCAACCAGACTAATTGCTGTTTGAACACTTTTGCTTATCAAAAATATATTAGGTTTAAGTTTTATTGTGCCAAGTATGTCATCAGATATCTGCCTTACTCTTTGAGAAGGGTGAGCCAAAATAAATTTCTCGTCTAATAAGTTAGATAACTCAATAAAAGGATATTTACTTCCCTCTTCATACTTAAATAATTCTTCCAAATGACTTCCCTTATGACATATTAGTAAAAAAGGATCCTTTTTTATAGGTAGATAAGTTATTTCATTCGTCTGTAATGGAGAATGTATCAATCCAATATCTACTTCTGCATTCATAATCTTCATTTCTATTTGTTTAGACGACCCCTCTTTAATTGATATCTCGATATTAGGATATTTTTTTTTGAATTCATGTAAGACAATCGGTAGTATCATTGAGCCAAGATGCACGGTTGTTCCAATACTTATATGACCTTTTCTCATTTGATCAATCTCAAGTAAATCATTCTCAAAATTTTTATACAAACTTGTTATCTTAATAGCTGTTTCTACATATTTATTACCTGCATAAGTCAAAAAAAGTCCTCTGGCTGTCCGATTGAAGAGCTTCGTGCCGCAATCCCTTTCTACGCGTAATAAACATTGGCTAAGTGATGGCTGAGAAATATACAGTTTCTCTGCTGCTTTCGATATACTTTTTTCTTCTGCTATTGCAATTATATAAATAAGTTCTTTCATTGTCATGGCTATTTTCTTCCTCATTCATGAATTTTCAATCATTTTTAAAAACATTATAACATAAATCCTATATCTTATATGCAAAATTGATATTAGACCTATAAGGAGGAGTTTGATATTATTTAACTATTAAGACAGCTGCTTATCAGGTTAACCTAGATTGAAAACATAGGAGCATTCACATGAAATTTACTCAAGATCAATTTTTCAAGACTTCCGACGGGGCATATATCTATTTTGAGGATATCGGAAAAGGCAAACCATTAATATTAATGCCTGGTTTTTTAGCTACCACTCTTTTCTTTAAAAGAAATGTAAGCGCTCTATCTAAGCATTATAGAATAATCACTTTTGACCCAAGAGGGCAAGGGCGTTCTTCAAAAAGTCAAGGTAATAACACTGTCATTCGAAACGCTCTTGACATTAAAGAATTAGTAGATCATTTGGGCTTGGAAGACGTAGTCATCGGTGGTTGGTCACTTGCCTCTTCTGTCGTTGTTAGTTATGCAAAAATCACAGATTCATATAAATTAAAAGGATTAATCTTAATTGATGGCTCATTGCATCCTTTTTCAGATCATCAATGGAATAAGCATCGCTCACGCTCTTACGATGTTGATAATTGGCTTCAGGTCTACATGCCACTTTATCATGAAGCTGATGCATTTTATAATAAATTTATTCAACGGATTTCCAATGGAGAAATGTCGGATGATGATCGTGACTGGATAATCAATGAGTTCAAGCTAACACCTCCTTGGACAGCCTTGGAACTGCACTATGACTTTTGTCAAACTGATAACTTCCGGACCCTTGCAAGCCTGTCTGTTCCTGTTTCAATATTTGGCGGTGATTCGAATGATTATGGCTTGGATATGGTTGACGCTTATGCAAAAGAAATTAAAGGATATTCAGAAATAAACAAGTTTTATAAGAGTGGTCACATGATGTTTTATTATGAAGCAGATAAATTTAATTCGTGTGTTGTGTTGTTTATGGAAAAAGTACATGATAAATATAGACTTCAAAAATTAAAAGGTGGGGAATTATAATGAAAAGATTTCTAATGTTTCTTTCTTGTATGATGGTTTTTGGTATGTTGGCTGGTTGCGCAGGGGATAATGGGAAAGAAAATGGAAGTAAGGGTGAGAAGAAAGTAATCAAGTTGGGGCATATCGATCCGGCTCAGGATACGGATCCATATCATGTGCTTGCATCAAATTTTAAAAAGTATGTAGAAGAATCTACTGATGGCTCAATTGAAGTTGATATCATTAGCGATGCCCAGCTTGGCAGTGAAATCTCTATGATAGAAGGAATGAAAATCCAAACGATTGATGCGGCAGTAATCACAAATTTTAGCTTCGGATCATTTAATCCGAAATTCATGGCATTTGATTTACCTTATTTATTTGATACTAAGGAGGAAGCTTACAACGTACTAGATGATCAAGATATCATGGGCGATCTTGAGGATGATTTATATGATCAATATGATGTGAAAATCTTGTCTTGGGGAGAGGGAGGATTTAGAAGCGTCATTAATTCTATTCGTCCTATTAAGTCTGTATCTGATCTAAAGGGCATTAAAATCAGAGTTCCTGAAAATCCTTTATATGTAGACACATTCAAAGCATTAGGAGCAAATCCTACAACTATGGCTTCAAATGAGGTGTTTACAGGATTACAACAAGGAACAATTGATGGGCTCGAACAGCCAATCACGCCTATGTATACTTATAAAACGTATGAAGTAAGTAAATATATTTCTCTAACTGATCACTTTTATTCTCCTATTTCCCTTAGTGTTTCGAGAAGCATATGGGAAAGTCTTGACGAAGAAGAGCGCACACTGGTAGAAGATGCTGCTAAGAAGGCGGCGACTGATGAGCGGGTCTCTTCTCAGGAGGTTAATGAACAACTTCTTAAGGAAATGGAAGAAAGCGGTGCTATGGTAAACGACATCGATGATAAAACTCCTTTCCGGGAGTCTGTGCAATCCGTTTATGATAAGTATAAAGAGCAAATCGGAGAAGATCTGATGAAGAAGATCGAATCTAAATTATCTAAATAACAATTTAGAAGACATGGCAGGTGCAAATGCAGGAAATGAAATAACTGCTCTTTTTGCATCTGTCTTACTTTTAATACGAGGAGTAATTAATATGAACAATATCGTGTCTAACATCAATAAGTTCATAAATACTATTTTTATTGTGTTTTCTTTGTTATTCTTGGCAGTTTTAACTGGCTCGATAGCTGTTCAAGTATATACGCGCTATATCTTGGGTGCTTCGATGACTGGCACTGAAGAGCTGGCTAGATACAGCTTTATTTGGTTAACTATGTTAGGTGCAAGTATTTGTATCAATGAAAACGCCCATGCTACCGTGACTTTATTGAATGACAAGCTAACCGGCAACCTTAAAAGGATTCATAATCTAACTTGTGATGCCATGGTGATGATTGCTGTAGTGGTATTATTCATTTATGGTTTAAAAATGGTTTTTCTTACGACCAATCAGCTGACACCTAGCCTGCAAATCCCTATGGCTATTGTCTATTTGTCTTTACCTGTAGGCGCTTTTGGAATGATAATCGGCACATTCCATAACTTTCTTAAACATTACAAAGCAACAGCGAAAGGAGAAAACGAATAATGGAAGCGATTCTACTTTTGGGCACGATGCTTTTATTATTAGCGTTTGGTGTTCCGATCGCATTTGTCATAGGTTTGTCTAGTATTACCTTCTTGTTGATTACAGATATGAGCCCTCTCATTTTAATTTCTCAAAGGACAGTCTTGGGAATAGATAGTTTTCCTTTACTGGCTATCCCTCTTTTCATTTTTGCAGGATATTTAATGGAGACTGGTGGGCTTTCCAAAAGATTGGTATTATGTATTGAAAAGATATTAGGCGGTATACCAGGAGGCGTAGGGACGGTTACAATCATTTGCTGTGCTATATTTGCAGCTTTGACTGGTTCAGGTCCTGCAACAGTCGCAGCAATAGGGGCCATCATGCTTCCCTCCTTGCTAAATAATGGGTATTCAAAAGCTCAAGCTTCAGGTATTCTCGCTTCGGCAGGATCATTGGGCCCTGTCATCCCGCCAAGTATAGCGATGATTGTCTATGGAAGCACGATGAACACATCCATTCCAGAAATGTTTATTGCGGCAATTATACCCGGAGTGTTGTTAACGGTTTCTTTTATAGTTGTGAATCTATTAGTGAATCGTAAAATAAAAACACAAATTCAAACAGTAGGCAGCAGCTCTCCTAGAGATGTTTTAATTTCTATTCGGAATGCGTTTCCTGTTTTGCTTCTCCCTGTTATTGTTCTTGGAGGTATTTACAAAGGTATTTTCACTCCAACTGAAGCTGCTGTGGTAGCTGTAGTGTACAGTCTCCTTTTAAGTATCGTATATAAGGAATTCAATTTTCAAAACTTGATTGATTCTATGAAAAAGACGACTGTCACATCAGGTATGGTAATGTTCATAATGGCGATGTCTGCAAATTTCGGTTGGATATTGTCAGCCGCCAAGATCCCTACTTCAATAGCAGATTCTTTGTTACCTTTTTTGGCAAACAAATATATATATATCATTCTGTTATTAGCGATTCTGTTTATTGCTGGATGCTTTATGGAGGTATTGGCTTTAATTGTCATACTCGGACCGATACTCATACCGATCGGTGTTCAACTAGGAATGGATCCACTTCATCTAGGTGTCACTTTTTGTATCGCACTTGTTACCGGATTGATTACTCCACCATTTGGCATAAACCTTTTTACAACAGCTGCTGTTGCGAAAACTTCATTTACAGAAGTCGTTAAAGGAGTTTTACCTTACATGATTGCTGCCTTTGTAACCATTGTAATATTAGCATTTGTCCCTTGGTTCACATTATGGCTACCTAGTTTGATGCCACAATAAAAACGGATTTTATTATACACCAATTTCGTCAAAATATATAAAAAGGAAGGTAACCGAATTGAAGGAATTATTAAAAGGTGTCATAGACATGCATGTTCATTCAAAGCCTGACATAGCGGAACGAGCTTATTCCGATATAGATCTCATGAATGCAGGTATTAGGGTGGGGGCGAGAGCGATAGTGATTAAAAATCACTTTGGGACAAGCATGAATAGAGCCTACTTATTAAACGAAATGAAAGTACGAGAAAAATGTAATAAGACAGACTTAACAATGTTTGGGAGTATTACATTAAATAAAGCAATTGGTGGTTTGAATCCTTTTGCGGTCGAGGCGGGCTTAAAGATGGGAGCTAAAATTGTTTGGCTTCCAACAATCCATGCAAGAAATCACATGGAAAAGTTAGGTCAAGAAGAAGATGGCATAATTTGTGTCCAAAATAATAAGGTAGTCAAGGAATTGGAATATATTTTGCGATTAATTAAAGAATATGATGCGGTACTAGCTACAGGTCATCTTTCTCCTGAAGAGATTTTTACGGTTGTCAAGGAAGCTAAAAGGTTGGGAATTGATAAAATAGTAGTAACACATCCTGAATTTTGGATTGTGGGTATGTCAATGCAAGAACAGATGGAGATCACCCAAAAATATAATGTATTTCTAGAACTCTGCTATGCACAACCAATGCCTGATAAAAGTTTCAAAAAAAACCTTCAAGGAAATCTAGAAATAATTAAAAATGTAGGATATCAAAATGTGTTAGTGTCGACGGATGGAGGACAAGTTGAAAATCCATTTTGGGAAGATGCTTTGGAAGAATATATTACCTTTTTAATGGATAATGAAATTCCTTTGAAGCATATTACTTATATGACACGAGAACTGCCATCACGTTTATTAAACTTAATCTGAATTAAAGTTATTTTTACAGAAATCAGGAGAAGCCAGAGATGCTTTTATGGATAACTGATGAATAAATACCTATTAGACAGTAGGGGATAGTTCCAGCATGTATACAGAATGGTATGCCTTAGCAGTATCTGAATTACATCAGGACCTATCATCTAATACTTTTTGATTATAAAACATTAAAAGCACCTTTTTGTAGAAGGTGCTCTTCTCTGTGCAGATTTTTATTTAGTTGTCTGTAAATAATTCTAAATACCTTTCGGCGAGAGACATAGCATACTACAGTGCCAACTTGCTCGGAAATCCAGGATGTTTTTTAAAAGGTGATCAGAAATCCCGTTAGTATAGGAAACGGTTATTTAGACTCCAGCTTTAAAGAGGCAGGTGCAATGGCAGAAACGTTGATATCAATACGCTTGATCAACTTTGGAATCTCTTGATTGGCAGGGAAGGGTACCCCATTTTCCTGCGCTTTTTAACACGAAATAAATCATGTGAGTGCGCTGCTTACATACTACGAATTCGACCTCCTGCTAGTGAATTCATGTCCTGATTATTTCTTAGTATTTCTTCTTTCAAAATACCACCCTAACCGATACTCACAAATCCCCTCAATCCACTCAAACGAAATCTCTTCATGTTGCTCAATCACATCTATCTGCAGCACAAACACCCCATCCTCAAACAAAATCTTCCCCTTAGAAGACCCGCTCCACTTCGTCATCGGCATATCCCTAATCAATTTCGCAACCTTATCCTCATCATACACACGCAGCGCCTGCCCGCGTTTATCCGCCAGATCAGCATCTCTTCTATAAGGCTTTTCCATCAAATAAGCATGGAAAAACGGCGCAGCTTCACTCGGCGTAACCGGCTTATACCAATCCCTAGCTCCCCGCGACAGCATATACTTCAGCAAAACCATCTTATAACTCTTCGTCATACCCGTACGGTTCACTTCAATCAGCCAGTCCCTGTGCGCAGCAAGCACGTCCTTCTCCAGCTCACTCAATTCCCCCGCATGCTCCAGCATCACTGGATACGTCCCGAACTTCTGCTGAATCGCTTTCGAATCTACCTTCCCTTTCAAATGAAACTCCAAATAAGTCGGGCGCCGGCCAAGTTCTTCTTTGAGCTCAAAATACGCATTGATCAATCGCTGCTGGATTGGTTCGTTCTGTTTCATGGCTTCTAACAGGTTGATAACAGCTGTATCGAAATGAAATTCGAAAAAGTCTGGCTCCGTGAACGAGTCGCTGCTAATTCTCGCAGGGAGTTCATGGTCTTCCGTAAATACCTGGTACTTCTTCCGTGCATTGCGGTAATTCCCGATGAGGTCGATGATGACGCAATGCGATTTGCCGTCGGCTATGCGCAATCCTCGTCCAATTTGCTGGGTGAAGACGGTGAGTGATTCGGTCGGCCGCGCGAACAGCAGGGTGTCGACGGACGGGATATCGATTCCTTCATTAAATAGGTCGACGGTGAAGATGATATCGAGCTCGCCTGATTCAAGTTTTTCTTTTGCTGTCGTTCTCGTATGGCGGTCGATCGTGCCATGAAGTGCGAGTGAACGATAGCCTGCTTCCTTGAAATAGTCACTCAGGAAGACGGCTTGCCGAATCGATGAGCAGAACCCGATCGTGCGGCTTTGTTTATGTTCCTTCCATGCATTCAGCACCGCTTCGGCATAGCTTTCGCGCAATTGCAGCCGCAGCAGTTCTTCTTCATCATAGCGGTTGTTGCGCCACTTCAGCTGGCTGTAGTCTGTTTCGTCCAGCACTCCGTGATAAATGAAAGGGGAGAGCCAGTTCTTGCGGATGGCATCGAGAAAATGAATGGAGATGGCTTCGTTGCCGTCGCACAGGCTGTAGACGTCCTTATTGTCGAGACGGTCGGGCGTGGCGGTCAGGCCGAGCAGGAATTTTGGTTTGAAGTAATTCAGTACTCGCTCGTAGGTCGCCGCAGCTGCGTGATGGAATTCATCCACAACGATCAGATCAAAAGCGGTCGGTGAAAATTTTTGCAGATGATAGTTCCTGGCCAGTGTCTGAATCGATGCGAAAACAAAATCCGTGTCATTCACTTTCTGATGGCCATTATAAATACCGCTCGTCCTGTCAGGGAAGACCTGTGCGAATGACTGCTGTGCCTGCGTCAGCAACTCTTCACGGTGGGCGATGAACAGGACGCGCTGATAGTTCTCCGCGAAGAACGCGGCGAGATACGTCTTGCCGAGTCCTGTCGCAAGGACCGCCAATGCTTTTTCGTAACCCGCGCTGACTGTGTCGTGCAGGGCATCGAGCGCCAGCTGCTGTGCGGGGCGCGGCTCCAGAACTGCGGATGCATACGTTTCATTGGGATCGGCTATCTGCTGTTCCGTTGCGCCGAATGTCATTTCGATTTCTGTTTTCGGATCGAATGCCGCACTGAACGGCAGACTCCGGTTCATATCCTCGTAGCGCTGCCGGTATTTTTCAATCTGTTCCAAATGGACAAGCACGGTGTTCGGTGACAGGAACAGCTTCATGAATTCATCTGCGGCTGTTTCGAAAATCTCGTCATCGACGGTCGAAGGGGCGTACAGATTCCATTCAATGCCGGAGGTCAATGCGGATTTCGACAAATTGGACGAGCCGATGATGACCGTTGCGCGCTCAGCAGATTTAAACAAATAGGCTTTCGGATGGAAAGATGTGCCGCCGCTTTCGATCATACGGAGTTCAGCACCCGGCAGTTCCTCAAACAATAAGGCAAGCGCGTCCGGCTGCGTGATCGACAGATAGTCGCCTGTCAGGATCTTGATCTCAGCGCCGCGCATGGAGGCTTCCTTCAACACGGGCAGCACTTCTTTGACGCCTGATTCCATTAGAAAAGCGGTCATCCAGTAGATCGTGTCGGCTTCAGCCGTCAGCTTTTTCAAGTCCTCCAGCAAGTTCCGCGTCAGCAGGCGCAGTCTAGTCATCCAGTACTTCTTCTAAAAAGATTCTTTCATTAAAAGCTCCGCGCTTTTCAGCTTTCTCTTTCCGGACATGTTCGAGTTCCTCCACCGTCACGCCATGGAACCGGGCAGCTGCATGGATCAATTCCAGCAGGTCCGACAGTTCTTCCACGTGCTCCTCTGCCGTATTGGCTTCTTCGTACTCCTTCAGCTCCTCGTACATCTTCCTGTTCACTTCCGCTATGTAGGCTGATTCATCCAATATGCGCGTCACGCAGGTCTTTCCGTCACGCCCGATGATATCGGGAATGAAATCGCGGACCAGTTTATTGTAGACTGGCATATACATCCTCTCCATTCATTCTTATTTCCTGTATTCTACCATAGAGCCGTTGGATGTGTATTTACTGATTGAACCAATGAAAAGTCCCATATTGTCGAATAATGCTGTTGTACAGTAGGAAAATATGAAAATTCATTGACTGTCATAGAAAAATAGTAAATAATGAAGAGAAACTAAACTTTTTTATCATTATACAATAATAGGTATTTTAGATTACCTTGTAGAGTATATTTCCCTTTTGTCACGGGTTTTGGGAGGTGGGCGGATTGTTTACACCACCAGACTACCAGCAATACACGGAAGTAGCGGGGACTTATTCGTTGAACGTGATCCTGCTCTCCTTTCTCATCCTCGGCTTTGCTTCCTATACGACGATCGCGCTCTATGACCGCATGCAGCAGGCGAGTTTCTTCAGGCGCGAAGTGTGGCTTGTGCTCGCTTCGCTGGCATTTGGTTTCGGCATCTGGGCGACGCATTTCGTGTCGATGAACTCGCTGCTGTTTCCGATTGAAATGCATGTCGATTATCCAATCAGTTTCCTTTCGATGCTTCCTGCGATCATTGCTTCCTTCCTGGCCTTCCAGCTCGTACAGGGACCGATGAAACCCTGCTGGCGTCATGCAATCGGTGCGGCGCTGCTTGCAGAGGGGATGACGGCCATGCATGTCATTGGCATGGAATCGATGAAGATGGATGCAATCTATCGCTATGATTGGAAGCTGATGGTGGCCGCGAATATTATCGGCGGCTTGTTTGCCTATTTCACGCTGCGTCTGATCAGCAACCCGAACCGCTCCAGAGCGAATCGGGGGCTTGCGGTGATCTTCCTGACGATTGGTCCTGCCCTGATGCATTATATCGGGCTGTTCAGCATGACGTATTTTGTGGAAATCGGACAGCCCCTGGCGGATGAACCGATCTCCCATATGCATTTCCTGAATGCCGTCATTGGCATCGGGGTCGGTCTGTTGCTGGTCGGTATGCTGCTGACGACCTATATCGATGGGTATGTGGACCATTGGCTGAAGTATTTTGACGTATTGACGAAGTTGCCGAACCGGCGGAATTGGGAACGGCAGCTGTCGGATGAAACAGCGATCGGTGATTTGGCCATCTGGAATTTCCCGGATCTGCAGCGGGTCAATCAGCTCTACGGCTACGAAGCGGGGGACAAAATCCTTCAGCAAATCGGGGAGCTGTTGGCAAAATGGAAACCGAAGTTTGCGCAGCTTTACCGGGTCAGCGGAAATCGCTACTTATTCTATGTTACACAGGCCGGCCGTTCCGCTGACTTCTACAAAAGCCTGGTCATCATCCAGCGCGAAATCGATCAGCTGCTGCCCATCAAAAGGCAGGAGATGCGCTATACCTGCGCCCTCTCGAAAGCGGATCAGCGTAAAACGAAGAAGCAGCTGTACAAAGAAGCGCTGATGGTCGTTGAGCAGGCATCCATGACTCGCAATTGGGGCTTGATCACATTCGATCCTGCTGTTTATGGAACGTCCTATGAACAGGAAGTGTTGCGCGACATTTCGAAAGCGATGGATGAAAAGCATCTGTACCTGGCCTATCAGCCGAAAATTGCGGGCCGGACGGAATCATTCATTGGCGTAGAAGCCCTGCTCAGATGGGATCATCCGGAAATCGGTCCGATCTCACCCGCTGTCTTCGTACCGTTCCTCGAACAGGACGGCCGCATGGGTGAGGTGACGGACTGGATCATCCGCGAAGTGTGCAGGCAGATTCATCGCTGGGACAGGCAAGGGGTCGATGTGCCGCAAGTAGCGATCAATATTCCGGGCGAATATATGACGGAGCCGCATTTGCTTGATGTCCTATGGAAAGAAACGAATTCCTACAGCATCGATCCGGGCCGTATCGAACTGGAGATCACAGAGACGAGTACAGCGAAATCGATTGCGCTCGCGACGGCTGCGACGAAACGTTTCAAGCGCTACGGGTTTGCGGTGGCGCTCGATGATTTCGGAACCGGGGTTTCTTCGCTGTCCTATCTGCAGCAGCTGCCGATCACGACACTTAAGATTGATAAGTCGTTCACCGATGTTGTGCCGGCCTCGCCGAAAGAGTGCGCGGTGCTGAACGCCATCCTCGCAATCGGACTGTCGATGGAACTGCAGATCATCATCGAAGGCGTGGAGACGAAAGAGCAGGTCGATTTCTTGCTGGACCTTCAGCCGGACTTGATATTCCAAGGTTTCTACTATGCAAGACCGATGGCCAGTGAACAGCTGATCGAGTGGATCGCAGAAGCGCAGAAATCCCACGGGCTGGTGAAAATCGACAAATCATGAGATAAATGAAACAGCCGCCAGATTTCTCTTTATTGTCATAGATTGATTGGTTGTCTGTATGGTATAGTAGTCCTATAGCGTCAAAAGAATTTTGCTACTATTAATTTTGAATAGATAGATAGACCATATCGTCTGAGAGGGTGGAAGAAGTTGGCGAACGATTCAGGTATTTTATTGGAAAGTGGTACGAATGAACTGGAGATTGTCGGGTTTGAAATGGGAGGCAATCGTTACGGGATCAACGTCATCAAAGTGAAAGAAATCATCATGCCGTTACCGATTACGCCGATTCCCCATGCGCATTTTGCAGTGGAGGGAATCATTCAATTACGCGGCGAAGTGCTGCCGGTTGTGAGTATGGAAAAAATCTTGGGGATGACGCCTTCAGCGAATCCACAGGATGAAAAATATATTGTGGCTTCATTCAATAAACAGACGGTCGTCTTCAAAGTGCACAACGTCACGCAGATTCACCGGATTTCCTGGAACCAGATCGAGAAGCCTTCAGGGATTTACGCAGCAGAAAATTCCCAAGTCATCGGCGTCATCAAATTGGACGGCGAAATGCTGCTGCTGCTCGATTTCGAGAAAATCATCCTGGATATCAATCCGGAAGGCGGCATCAATGTCGAGCAAGTGAAGAAACTCGGTAAGCGCGAGCGTTCCGATAAACGCCTGCTGATCGCGGAAGATTCCCCTTTATTGCGTAAGTTATTGAATGATACGCTTACGGAAGCGGGCTACGGCAATCTGGATTTCTACGAGAACGGGAAAGATGCGTATGATTATCTGGAAAGTATTGCGAATGAAGGGATCGACGTCAAGAAGGAAGTGCAGCTCGTCATCACGGATATAGAAATGCCGCAGATGGACGGCCACCACTTCACGAAGAGAATCCGTGAAAATCCGAAGCTTCAGGCATTGCCGATCATTATTTTCTCTTCTCTTATCACAGACGACCTGAAGCATAAAGGTCTCAGTGTCGGGGCGGACGATCAGGTAAGTAAACCGGAAATCGCGGAGCTTGTGCTGAAGATCGATAAGTTTATATTGTAAGACGAAAACGCCAATCCACGCCGGATTGGCGTTTTTGTGCGCTGTCTTCGCATTTTGCTGTGGACATGTTAAAATGGTTGAAAGGTTGGAAAGTTCTGTTATTGGTTTTTATTTGAACAGGTGACCTATATCATTGGCAGGAGGGATCGGTACGTAAGATGACTGCTAAAACAAAGGAATACCTGCATGCCGGTATCATGGTGATTGTCATTGTCGCGGTGTTGTTCATTTTTGATTTGCCTAAAACGCCTCTTCTTACGCTCATTATCCTGCTTCCTCTTATGATGATTATGCAGGTGCTTTTTCCCCGTAAGAAGAAAGTGGGGAAGAAAAGGGAGTTCATAGTCAATATCGTGCTTTTTGCTGTGTTTTGTCTGGTGATTTATGTATTTGACCTGCCGTTGATGTTATATGCCGTGATGGCGATTTTATTCCTTTCTAATATTTTATTGGCGCAGTGGCTGGGTGAAGATTAGGTTTTGGATGTCTTGTGAAAAATTGATGGAGGGGATTGTCATGGCGACAATAGAAGACTTTTTGCAATTGGATATGCGTGTAGGAACGGTGGTGAAAGCGGAACCGTTCCCTGAAGCGCGGAAGCCCGCAATTAAATTGGAGATCGATTTTGGTGAATTGGGCATTAAACAGTCGTCCGCTCAAATTACGAAACGATATGTGCCTGAAGAACTGATCGGAACGCAAGTGGTGGCGGTGGTGAATTTTCCGCCGAGACGGATTGCGGGATTCAAATCGGAAGTGTTGGTGATGGGCGGTATGCCGGGAGAAGATGACGTGGTGCTGTTGAGACCGGATCAGCCGGTGAAGAATGGGACGCCGGTTGCTTAAATGAAATGGGATAAAAATTACGGGAAGAAGTGATCAAATGGAACAGCGGCTCAATGAATATGGTCAGCCAGTAGGAGACGTTTTGAAGGACTGGGAAAAAAGAGAGTTTCCCAGCGATATGCACTACACAGGGAACTACGCGGTTGTCACTCGGCTGACCCCGGAGCATACAGAAGCGCTGTATGAAGCATATACAAATTCCGACCCTGCCAATTGGACCTATTTATCCGACGGGCCGCCTCAGGAGTATGCGGCATTCGAACAGAATATCTTATCGAAAATCGCAAGCGCAACCAATGTTTTTTATGCAGTTCTGGATAAAGAGACAAACAAGCCGCTCGGCATCTTCAGTTTAATGCGGATTGATCAGGCGAATGGTGTCATTGAAGTCGGAAGCGTGAATTTCTCAGATGCGTTGCGGAGAACAAGGATCTCGACGGAAGCACATGTTTTATTGGCTTCGTATGTATTTGACGAATTACAGTACCGGCGCTATGAGTGGAAATGCGATTCCTTGAATGCTCCTTCTATTCGAACTGCGAAACGGCTTGGTTTTACCTATGAAGGGACGTTTCGGCATGCTGTAATTTATAAAGGACGTTCGCGGGACACGGCTTGGTTTTCCATGCTGCAGGAGGAATGGCCGGACCGGAAGCGGGCGTTCGACAGGTGGCTGGCGGATGAGAACTTTGATGAGGACGGGGTGCAGATGGAGCGGCTGGAAGTGTTTGGATATGTTGAATGAGCAGAATAAACTTGATTTTTAGTGAGGGGAAATATGGGCACTGACGTTTATTCACCGAGACATGGAGAAACCGTTTGGCATATAAAGAAACTTTTGCATGGATCTAAGGACTCGCCTTTGAAGGACAAAGGGGTAACCAGGCAAAACAAGTGGCCCTCAATCTATCCGGTGTGCCATTGGACGCTATATATTCCAGTACGAGCGATGGGGCAGTGACCATCGCTAAAATAATTAAGGGGACAGATCCGTAGAAGTTGTGAAAGTCGATACGATGAGAGAATTTCCCTTTGGAATCTTCAGTAATTTTTTGCGTTTCATTATATAAGAATCAAGTAAGAACGGAGATCATGCCATGACCATTTATATTTGTTCTGTATGCAATCAAGTATATCCAATTGAAGAAACCCGCTGGAAGTGTGAGTGCGGCGGGATTTTGGACCTGTTGAAACCGGAAATGGATCCGGGAAGTTTTCATTGGACCGATCATCCATCGATTTGGCGCTATGCCTCTTCAATGGGCGCAGTTGAAGAGCTGACAGCCTGGCCTTCCGTTACTCTTGGCGAAGGACAGACGCCTTTGCTTGTATTTGATGAAGAAGAGCCGGATACATATGTGAAAATGGAATATATGATGCCGACGCTTTCATTCAAAGACCGGGGTGCTGCAGTATTGGTCACTTTGGCGAAACAGCTGGGTGTCAGGAAGATGATCGCGGACAGCAGCGGGAATGCGGGGACGGCGATCGCTGCGTATGCGGCACGGGCCGGGATTGCCTGTGATGTCTATGTGAGTGCACATACTTCTCCTAAGAAACTGGCGCAGATTAAAGCGCACGGCGCGGAAGTCAGAGCCATTGAAGGCACGAGGGAAGAAGTGGCCGCGGCGGCGCAGTCAGCTGTTTTGGAAGAGCAGGTTTTTTATGCGAGTCATGTGTATAATCCGTATTTTTATGAAGGGACGAAAACATACGCCTTCGAGATTTTCGAGCAGCTGCAGAAAGCGCCGGATACCGTACTGGTTCCTGTTGGGAACGGAACATTGGTGCTCGGTGTGTACTACGGTTTCAAAGAACTTTTGGAAACCAATAAAATTGGCCGGATGCCGAAGATCGTAGCCATCCAGGCTGAAAGATGCGCACCGCTTGCGAAAGCATTTGCCAATCAGGAACCGATCGCAAAGCCGGTTGTAAATGAAGGGACTTTGGCAGAGGGAATCGCCATCGCAGCGCCGGCAAGATCGAAACAGGTGCTGGAAGCGATCCGCGAAACCGGGGGAATGATTCTAACGGTCGGCGAAGAAGCGATACTGGAAGCCCGCGATACTCTTGCGAAGAGAGGGTTTTATGTAGAAGTTACTTCAGCTATTAATTATGCAGGGTATATGGGGTATGCGAAGGCAAAAGATGAAGTGGTCGTCATTCCTTTGTGCGGCGCGGGGGTTAAGTCGGATTAGAAATCGTTATTTCTGAAATGTGAATTTTATCAAACGTGAATAATTAATTATGTGTTGGTCTAATGCTATAATGAAAACAACTAGTATAAGGTGGTGCTCAGATTGAGTGTAGATCGTGAAGAGCTGAAACAGTTAATTGACCTTATTAATGAAGAGGACGCAGCTGAGGTATATGATTTTATAGGTTATTTGAACATGAAACGTGAAAAAGAAGTGATTGAAAATCTTGATGTGGAAAGAATCGCTCAAGACCCGGAACTGATCCGTCAAATTGAAGGAAGTCAGAAAGACCGTTTAAATGGACGGGTTTTTAATCGGGAACAGGGTCTAAAATATTTACGGGATAAGAAAGCATAAGAGAGAAGATGCTTATTGGAAAAAAAGCAAGTAGTTATTGAGAGATGTTTTCTGAAAGCGGGAAGCCCATAAGATTCATTCCATACAAACGGTGTCCATGCTTGATGGAATACAGGATATGTCTAAAGACGGGAAATACTATATTGCGTTTGAAGAGGATTTTTTACAAACAAGTTCGGAGGAGCTAACTGGCTTTTAGGCGGTGATATTGTGTTTTTGTCACAGTATAAATTAGCTGCAATGTTTGTATGGAAAACTGAATATACGATATACAGCAATGATAATACGAAAACAGGGGTGAATGAAATGGCGATGCGCAAAGAAGATTTAGTTAAACTAGTAGAGTCGTTAAGTACTGAAGATCAAAAAGCGGCCATGGACTTTATTGAGTTTCTGTATGAAAGATCTAAAAAACAAAGTCCTGTATTCTGGCGGAAGATAGATCAAGAAGAATTCGATAATGACGCGCTGACAGAAGAGGAGATTGAGCAGCTGAATATTGGAGGTGACTATATTTCAGGGGAGGAAGCGGCACATGGATACGGTTTACAAGTTGATTTACCATAAGCCTGCAGTTAAGTTCATTGCCAAATTGGATATGGCCGCCCAAGAAAGAATTGCAGCTGGATTAAAAGGACTTTTGGCTGCGCCTCCTGCAGGTGACATTAAGCGATTAAAGGGAAATGATGGTCTGTATAGGTTGAGAGTAGGCAGCTTTCGTATCATCTTTATGATTGATCATCATGAACATGTTATTTTTATCCAAGCAGTAGGAAATCGTGGAGATATCTATAAATAATCCCCTGTGTGCTGAGTTTCTGTTTACGTATAACGGGCAAATAAACACGTTCATGAAACTGAACGTGTTTATTTGCCGTGTGGTCAGGCTGCCAAAGCCTCTAACCGCGCCGAAAAGCCCATGAACGTCCCCAAAACATTCCACACCGCAATCAATCCGCCTCCGCCCATACGGAAAAAGTCCTGTTTTCTGCCGCAATCAGACAGCGGTACAGGCGCCCCTCTCGTAATCTGCTAAAATAAGAGAAAAACGTATACAGACAGGTGAGGACATATGACAGAGCGTATTTTGATCGTAGAAGATGAAGAGAGCATTGCGCGTGTATTGCAGCTGGAGCTGGAATTTGAGAAGTATGAGACGGGGGTTGCGCATACCGGGACGGACGGATTGATTCTGTTCCGGGAAGAGAAATGGGATTTGGTGCTGCTGGATCTCATGCTGCCCGGGCTGAACGGGCTCGATGTGCTGCGCAGGATTCGTTCCCATGACGAGCATACGCCTGTCCTTTTATTGACGGCAAAGAATGATGTCGAGGATAAGGTGAAAGGACTGGATCTCGGGGCGAATGATTATATTACGAAGCCTTTTGAAATCGAGGAGCTGCTGGCGAGAATCCGTACGGCGCTGCGCATTGCGGGGCATGAGCCCGGGGAAGCTGCGGATCCGGATTTGCTGGTGTTGGGCGATTTGTCGTTGCATCAGCTGTCGCGTGAAGTGCACCGGGGAGAGCAGTCGGTCGAACTGACGCCGCGGGAATTTGATTTGCTGCAGCATCTGCTGAAACATCCGAATCAAGTCCTGTCGCGTGAGCAGCTGCTGGACGCGGTGTGGGGTTATGATTATTTTGGAGATACGAATGTAGTCGATGTCTATATTCGCTATGTGCGCAAGAAGATCGACGGCGGTGAGGCATCGCTGATCCATACGGTGCGCGGCGTCGGCTATGTGCTGAAGGAGCCGGTGCATGAAGCTTAAGACGAAGATCCATCTGTTTTCGACGGTGCTGATGCTGTTCATCCTGGCGCTCAGCAATAGCGGGATTTATGTGATCTTTAAGCAGCTGGCCTATACGACCGAATATCAGCAGCTGATCCATCGTTCGAAGGAGCTGACGGAAGGCCTGAGCCGCGTGCATGATGAAGAGGAAGTCAGCGATGTGCTGCGGACGTACATCAATCCGGAAAGTATGCTGCGGGTAACGGATGAAGAAGGGGATGAAATCAAGACGCTGGTTTCGACGAAAGAGCTCGAGAATTATGAGCTGTCGTTTGATGAGGATGACTATTCGATCGGCCAGGTCAATGGCGCGGCAGTGATGATGACGAAAGTGCCGGTGATCTGGCTGGACGGGGACGTCGCCTATATCGAGATTGCCCAGATTTTGCGGGACTCGAGCCGCAGCCTTCATTTGCTGAAATTCATCCTGCTCGGGGTGACGCTGCTGGCGATGATCCCGATTACGCTGTCGAGCATGACGCTCGGTAAAGTGGTGACGCAGCCGATCTTTAAGCTGATTGCGACGATGCGCGCGAGCAGGAAATCGGGAAAATATGAGAAACTGGCGGCATTGGACGGCAAAGACGAGCTGGCGGAAATGAGCCAGACATTCAACGAAATGATGGAGCAGCTCGAGCAGAACTATCAAAAGCAAGAGAAGTTCGTGTCGAATGCTTCCCATGAGCTGAAGACGCCGCTGACCATTATGGAAGGATATGGGCGCTTGCTGAAACGGCAGGGCTTCGACAACAAGCAGGTGGCGGACGAAGCACTGACGGCGATCCTCAATGAAACGGCGCGGATGAAAGAGCTGATCGAGCAGATGCTGCAGATGGCGAAAAGTAAGGATCCGCTGGCCTTCACGTTTGCGCAGGCGGATGTGACGCAGATTATTAAAGAGACGGTGGAGCCGCTGCGTGTCGCTTCCGGACGGACCATTACGTTTGCGGATCCGGGCAGGCTGCCGGTTTCAACGGATGAAAAGCGGCTGAAGCAGCTGCTGTTCATTTTATTGGATAATGCGAGAAAATACAGTGACGGGGAAATTCAGGTGCGTGCCTGGCAGGAAGAGCGGGCGGTCGTGATGGAAGTGCAGGATCATGGGGAAGGAATTGACGCACAGCATCTGCCTCATCTATTTGACCGATTTTATCGGGTGCAGGAAGACCGTGCCCGTAAAACAGGCGGTACCGGACTTGGTCTTGCAATTGCGAAAGATCTGGCGGACGGAATCCGGGCGGAACTGCAGGTGGAAAGTGTGCGCGGAGACGGGACGACTATGCGGATCACGCTGCCTCGCTGATTCTCAGGGAAATCTAATGATGGCGGGATATAATGGAAGGAAATGAGGTGACGGATGATGAGTTGGTGGAAGAAGCCGTGGATGCTGCCGCTTTTATTGGCGGTGGTCATTGTGATGGGAAGCAACTGGTATATCAAGCAGATCATGCATCAGGACGCTGTGCCGAAAGAGGAAGTGAAGTCGCGTCTGGAGTCGATGTATCAGGGGTCGGTCGAGCAGCTGACAGAAGGGGCTGACGGCTATGAGGCGGAGATACGCAGAAACGGCGCGTTATACAGTGCGACGGTCGACCATAAGACGGGCAAGGTATTGGCGCTGACTTTATTGAGTGAAGCGGAGCCCGAAGTGGCAGTGAAACCTGAACCAGAACCTGAAGCGGAAAAGGCCGAGCCTGCTGGTGATGTTGCACCTGTGGAGAAACCTGCCGCGGTGCCATTGCCGAAAGCGGAAGAACAGCCGAAACCTGCGCCTGCGCCTGAACCTGCACTAAAGCCTGCAGAAAAACCGGTTGCGAAGCCACAGCCAAAACCAGCGCCGGCACCAAAACAGTCCGTGCTGCTGACATCGCAGCAAGCTGCAAATATTGCACTGAGGCAGTTGAACGCCAAGGTTCCTGTGGAAGTGGATGATATTGATTTCGTTGAGACACAGCAGGGCGGCTATTATTTAGTGGAGCTGGAGCTGGATACAGACGCGGATGCGGATGAAGTGGTTTATCAAATCCATGCGATTTCAGGCAAGGTCATGTCAGTGGAGTGGGATGACTAGGAATGGGAAATTCCTCCTTTACTGAGAATCTCTCATCATTTTCTAATGAAGCCCTTACTCTTTTCTCAGAAACCCGGGGTACAGTGGGGGTAGAGAAGAAAGGAGGAGAATTCGATGAATAAATGGATGGTGTTTCCAGCCTTGGCAGGCATCTTGACAATCGGCGGCGTGGCGGCTGCAACAAGCAGTCCTTCAGCTGAACCGGTGGAAGAGCCCGTATTGAGTCACGAAGAAGTGAGCGGAATCGCACAGCAGCACGCCTCTGGCGAAGTCACGGAAGTGGAGCTGGACCGCGAGCAAGGCCGGGTAGTCTACGACATCGAACTTTCAGATTCAACCATCCAGACAGACATGGAGGTAGATGCGCAGACAGGCGATGTACTGAAGATCGAGAAAGAAGCGGCGGAAGTGGAACCTGAAAAGGGAATCCGGCAACCGGCAAGTTTTGATCAACCGGCAGAGCTGGCTGCGTCAACCAACCATACGCTGACCGTCGTTTCTTCATCTGACGAACAGCCTGCCCGGTCCTTGCTGACGAAAAAAGAAGCGATCGAAATTGCCAGACAGCATGCAGTCGGCAAATTGACCGATGTGGACATTGAGAAGGAAAAAGAAGACGGTAAAATTTTTTATGAGATTGAACTGGAAGATGAGTTTTTCGAGTACGAAATCTTGATGGATGCCGAAACAGGCACCATCATTTCATTTGAACAAGACTGAAACCACCCACAAACTATCAGTCAGCGGTAAAAGCATACAAACACACACATAAAACACAGAAGGCTGCCCGGGGAATGAATTCTTTGGGCAGCCTTTTTGTTGCGCACAGTATCTGGGGCGGCTGAAGCTCATAAACACCCGGCAAGTGATCATTGCGCCTGTGCGGGTGATCATACTTCTCGGTCGCGCGCTCATAGACAGCCGCTCCATGATCATACACTCCTTTTGAGTGATCATATTACGGTGTTTCATTCTGAAAGACAGCATTCTAACTCGAAAAATGAAAAAATAACTTCATTTCTGCTACACTGAAACTAAAAAGAGGTGGAGTGCATGAAGATACTCATAGCGCCCGACGCGTTCAAGGGCAGTCTGACGGCGAATGAAGCGGCGACTGCGATGCGGGCGGGTGTGGAGCGGGCCATGCCGGAGGCAGAGACGATATGCCTGCCTGTTGCAGATGGCGGGGAAGGGACGATGGCTGCGCTCGTATCAGCAACAGATGGAAATGTTAAGACATTGACAGTGAACGATCCGCTGGGACGGCAAACCGAAGCGCAGCTCGGAATTCTCGGCGACGGAGAAACTACGGTCATTGAACTCGCGCAGGCCTCCGGTTTGCTGTTGCTGGCACCCGACGAACTCAATCCGATGCACGCTTCTACATATGGTACGGGCCAATTAATTCGGCAGGCGCTCGACGATGGGTACCGTAAATTGATCATCGGCCTCGGCGGCAGCGCGACGAACGACGGAGGTACCGGTTTACTCGAAGCGCTAGGTGTGAAATTCTCCGATGCAGACGGAAATTTGCTGCAAATGAAAGGTTCGGCACTTCGGCAGATTGCAGGCATCGACTGCTCGCAGCTGGACGGACGTTTGAAAACGGCGGACATTCGGATTGCTTCCGATGTACAAAATCCTTTTGTCGGTGAAAACGGCGCTTCCTCTATCTTCGGCCCGCAAAAAGGGGCTGATGAACAGATGGTCAAAGCGCTGGACGACGGATTGCATCATTTTGCCGATCTGACGGAACAGCAGACAGGCATGCGTCTTCACGATTATCCGGGAGCAGGAGCGGCGGGCGGCAGTGCGGGTGCTTTGCTTGCTTACTGCGGAGCACATTTGGAAAGCGGCATTGAAGTCGTGCTGGAAATGGCCGGCTTTGCGCAGCATTTGACTTCTGCAGATTTCATTCTGACGGGGGAAGGCAGGACAGATCTGCAGACGCTGCAGGGGAAGGCGCTGATGGGCATAGCGAAAACCGCGAAAGCGAATGAAGTGCCGGTAGCCGTCATATCGGGTTCGATTGAGGAGCAGGCGCGGCCGTTTCTGAAGCAGTGGTTTTCCGTTCTGTGCGCTTTGGATGAGAGCGGATATCCTGCAGCAGAGCTGATGACAGACGCGGCAAATCATCTCGCCGCGACGACCGCGGAATTGATGCAGAATTTACCTGCTGCTTTTCAGTAGTATAATGCTATTAAAATATAGTATAGTACAGGAACCTTGTTCAGTTTCCGGCAAGGTTTCTTTGTCTTGCCGTGCGTAGACAGGCAGCGGGTAGGGTATAGAGATAACAGGAGGTGGTCGAATGTTTGAAAACGCTTTAAACTGGCTGGTCGGGCCGGCGAATAACTTTATTTGGACGTATATATTAATTGGACTCTTATTGGCGGCAGGTGTGTATTTTACGATTCGCACAAAGTTTGTACAGGTTCGCCTGTTTAAAGAGATGTTTCGCTTAATAGTTGAAAAGAAAGACAGCAATGACGGTGTGTCTCCGTTCCAGGCATTTACGATCAGTGCGGCTTCACGTGTCGGAACCGGCAACGTGGCAGGGGTGGCTCTGGCAATCGGAATCGGCGGGCCGGGCGCGGTATTCTGGATGTGGATCATCGCAATTATCGGCATGGCGACTGCATTCATAGAGAGTACGCTTGCGCAAGTCTATAAAGTGAAAGACGGCGATACGTTCCGCGGAGGACCAGCGTATTATATACAAAAGGCGCTCGGTTATCGGAAACTCGGTATTGTCTTTGCGGTTTTGTTAACCATTTGTTTTGGATTCATTTTTAATGCGGTGCAGTCGAATACGATCAGCCAGTCCTTTATGGATGTTTTTGGGATTCCTGACTGGACTGTCGGAATCGGATTGATCCTGCTGACTGCAGTCATCGTGTTCGGCGGCGTGCAGCGGATCGTGAAAGTAACGCAGACAATTGTTCCCGTCATGGCAACGTTTTATATTATTGTGGCATTATTCATTGTCATCATGAACATTACGCAGGTTCCGGCGATGATCATGCTCATTATCGAGCACGCTTTCGGCATCAAGGAAATGGTCGGAGGCGGCATCGGTGCGGCGATCATGCAAGGAGTGCGCCGCGGTTTATTCTCCAATGAAGCCGGGATGGGTAGTGTGCCGAACGCAGCAGCAACGGCAAATGTATCACATCCGGCAAAGCAGGGACTCGTTCAGAGTCTCGGCGTGTTCTTCGATACGATCATCATCTGTTCTGCAACGGCATTCATCATTTTGCTGGGCGGGCTGTATGAATCGGGCGAAACGAACGGAATCTTGCTGACGCAGGCTTCCATGGCGGTGCACGTAGGCGCATGGGCTCCTTATTTCATTGCCGTTGCGATCATGTTCTTCGCGTTCAGTTCGATTATTGGAAACTACTACTATGGCGAAACGAACATCGAATTCATCAATGCGAATAAAGGCTGGAAATACGCATATCAGATTTTGGTTCTCGGGATGGTGTTTTTTGGAGCAGTTGCGAAGGTGCAGGTGGTTTGGGACATGGCAGATCTGTTCATGGGGCTCATGGCAATCATCAACCTCGTCGTCATTGTCCTGCTCGGTAAAGTTGCCTTCCAGGTGCTCGATGATTTTACCGTACAGAGAAAGGCAGGGAAAAACCCTGTATTTAAGGCTTCCACCATACCGGGACTAACAGGTGCGGAGTGCTGGGAAGATACACCTGAAAAACCGGAAGAACGATTGCGGCCATAAAAATCCGTATCGATATCCATATGCCATACAGCACAGAAAACATCGGTGATTTTATTTTCCGTCAAGGCATATAAAGTTTGATTTTGATAAAATATTTCCCTGTAAAATGAAAGGATCTTAGTTCAGAAGGTACATTCTGGGCTGAGATTCTTTTTATGCTTTACAAGTTTAACCACTACATGTTAGGGTATTACTTGTACATAAGACACTATATATAGTATTTTCGATGAATCGGTACCATCAACGGTTTAAAAGGGAATCCGCTTAAAAACGGAGCTGCCCCCGCAACTGAGGGCATGGACGACTGTCTGGATTATACCCACTGCATTCTTGCGGGAAGGGAGACAGGAGGACGATGTGCCAGCCAGGAGACCTGCCATTCATTCCGCAATACATTCTTCGGGGAGGAAGAATGGAAGCATCAGGCAAGTATTACTTCTGCCGCCAAACTTCCATTGATCTACTAATGACTCCCGGATTACTGGGAGTCTTTTTACTTACATAACAAACACAAAGGGAGCGAATGTAATGGCTATAATTCATGAAACGGCAGGTCTTAATCTATTGCTGGAAAATCTTGAGCAGGAATTCGGCAAGAAGCAAATCGAGGCGCTGACGGAAGCGAGCGAGCGTTATCAGGAACGTCATCCGGACAGTTCCGCTTCGGACTGGACAAGCGCGATGGTGCTCGAATCATTGAGCAGAATCGACGAAGCGAACGCATACTGGACTTTCGTTGCCGCACGCATTTATTTGTACGATGTGTATGCGAAGCAGAAAGCGCTGCGCGGTGCGGACGTCTATACCGACTTTGCGAAAAATGTAGAAAAACTGGTTGCACAGGGCCTTTATACTCCAATTCTTACTGAGAAGTACAGCCATGATGAACTGCAGGAGATCGGTCGTTTGCTGGAGCCTTCACGCGACCTGTTATTTACGTATATCGGATTAAAAACGCTGGTGGACCGCTATGTGACAGTGAATTTCTCCAAGCAGCCGGTCGAGCTGCCTCAGGAACGCTGGCTGATCATTGCGATGACGCTGATGCAGGATGAAACGGAAGACCGCATCCACAAGATCGGCGAAGCCTACTGGGCGATGAGCAATCTTTATATGACGGTGGCGACGCCGACGCTCTCCAACGCAGGCAAGATGCACGGCCAGCTGTCGAGCTGCTTCATTGATACAGTGGATGATTCCTTGCAGGGCATCTACAACAGCAACACCGATATCGCGAACCTGTCGAAATTCGGCGGCGGCATCGGCGTCTATATGGGCAAAGTGCGTTCACGCGGCGCATCCATCCGCGGATTTGAAGGCGCTTCGAGCGGTGTGCTTCCGTGGATCAAGCAGCTGAACAATACGGCAGTTTCTGTCGATCAGCTCGGTCAGCGGCAGGGCGCGGTGGCAGTGTATCTGGATGTATGGCATCAGGATATCTTCACGTTCCTGGATCTGAAGCTCAACAACGGCGATGACCGTCTGCGCGCGCATGACATCTTCACAGGTGTCTGCCTGCCGGATCTGTTCATGGAAAAAGTCGAGTCACGCGAAGACTGGCATCTGTTCGATCCGCATGAAGTCCGTACGAAGATGGGCTTTTCATTGGAAGACTTCTATGATGAAGAAAAAGGCAATGGCTCATTCCGCCAGAAGTACGAGGAATGTGTGGCGAATGAAGACCTGTCACGCGAGACGGTATCAGCGATCGAAATCATGAAACGGGTCCTGCGCAGCCAGCTGGAAACGGGCACGCCGTTCATGTTCTACCGCGATGAAGTAAACCGCATGAACCCGAATAAACATGAAGGAATCATTTACTCGAGTAATTTGTGTACAGAAATATTACAAAATATGTCAGCGAGCACACACGAATCAGTTACCCTTGAAGACGATTTAGTCGTCACACGCACGAAGCCGGGCGATTTCGTGGTCTGTAATCTGTCATCGATCAACCTGGGGAAAGCAGTGGTTGCAGACGTATTGGACCGCTTGATTACGATTCAGGTCCGCATGCTCGACAATGTCATCGATCAGAACCAGATCCCTGTCGTGCAGGCGCAGCGGACGAACGCAAGATACCGCGGCATCGGACTCGGCACATTCGGCTGGCATCATTTATTGGCGCTCAAGGGCATCCAGTGGGAATCGGATGAAGCCGTTGACTATGCAGATAAATTGTATGAAAATATCGCGTATCTGACAATCAAAGCGTCAATGGAACTGTCGAAGGAAAAAGGCGCGTATCCATTATTCGACGGCTCCGACTGGCAGACAGGCGAGTATTTCGAACAGCGTGAATACGATTCGAATAAATGGCGCGAGCTGCGCATGGATGTGGCGATCAACGGCATGCGCAATGGCTATCTGATGGCAGTCGCGCCGAACAGTTCGACATCGGTCATCGCGGGCTCCACTGCATCAATCGATCCAGTGTTCAAGCCGTTCTACCATGAGGAGAAAAAGGATTATAAACTGCCGGTTATCGCACCGGATCTCGACCACAACACGTATGATGTCTATCGCCGTTCCGCGTACATCGTTGATCAGCGCTGGTCCATCAAGCAGAACGCTGCACGTCAGCACCATATCGACCAGTCAATTTCATTCAACATCTATGTACCGAACTCCATCCGTGCATCCGTCCTGCTCGATCTGCATATGCAGGCCTGGCAGTCCGGCATGAAAACGACGTACTATATGCGTTCCACAGCTTCTGAAATCGAGGAGTGCGAGTGGTGTCATTCCTGATTGCGTACGCTTCTTGGAGCGGCAATACGGAGGAAGTGGCGGAATTGATTGAAGAGAACCTGACCCGCGAAGGCATCCAAGTCGATATACACCGCATCGGAATCGGCGTTCTTCCGGATGTGAATGAATACGATGCCTTCTGTATCGGTTCATTCACCTGGGAAAAGGGCGCCACGCCGGATGAAGTGAAAGATTTCGTCGCGGACATCGGCTTCAAACCGGAGCCGGTCTACGTGTTCGGCACAGGGGACACGCAATTCGGCGGAGATGAATTGTTTTGCCATGCGGCTGAAAAACTGGCGCGCTTTTATCATTCACCTTTTGAACCGTTGAAAATCGAACAAAGCCCGCGCGGCACACAAGAACAACTCGTAACGAACTGGACGAAAGGAGTGCTCGACCATTGGCGACACTTACAAGAGTAAAAGTACTGAACCCGGCAAATCCAAATAAAGCGACAGCTATTTTCGGCGGGGAAGCAAGCGGAATCCTGAACTGGAACGATCTCGCACATCCTCACTTCTACACATTGCGCCAGCGAATCCGTTCGCTGTTCTGGACAGCGAATGAAGTGGATATGACACAGGACGTCAAACAGTTTTCACGTCTGTCACAGGCGGAACAGTCCGCCTTCCTGAAAATCATCGGCCTGCTTGCGACACTCGACGGCCCGCAGACCGTAATTGCAATGAAGATCGCAGACTTCACGACGGATCCGTCTGTCAAGTCTATTCTGGCAACGATTGCTGATCAGGAGAGCGAGCATAATCACAGTTACGCATACGTTTTGTCATCCGTCACGAATCTCGACAAGCAGATGGCTTCATTCGAAATGGGACGCACAGATGAGGTATTAATGAAGCGGAATGAACGGATCGTGGAAGTGTACAATGAATTTGCCGAGAACCCGACAATCGAGACAGTGTTGAAAGCAATGGTCTACACGACGCTGCTCGAAGGCCTGTTCTTCTACAGCGGATTCGCATTCTTCTATAACTTGGCGCGCCATCAGAAAATGGTCGGCACGTCGACGATGATTTCCTATATCAACCGCGACGAACTGCAACACGGCAAGGCAATCAGCGACATCTTCCGCGCAGCACTGGCTGAAAACCCGGAATACAATACCGACGAATTCACGGACTGGATTTATGATCAGTTCCGCCATTCCGTCGAACAGGAAGTCATCTGGAGCCGCTATGTGCTGGGCGAAATTGACGGACTGGACCTCGATGAGATGGAAGGCTATATCAAATACCGCGCAAACAAAATGCTGCGCATGCTCGGCCTGAGCGAGATTTATCCGGAGTTCACGGACAATCCGATGAAATGGATCCGCGCATATGTCGATAACTTCGACGATACGAAGACCGATTTCTTCGAGCAGACGAGCCGGCAATATGTGAAAACTAGTGATTTGAATGGGTTTGATGATTTGTAAGCTATGGGAAGTGAACGTGGCTTTAAAGGTAACGGGTAGAAAATATTGAATAGCATAACAAGCAGGGACACGAATCGATTCTGGATTGGTGTCCAACTTTCTTGCTTCGCTTCTTTCATTTGTCTAATAGCATTCATTCCGGCTAATGTAGTCTCAATTGAAAAACTTTTACCTTCTTTAATATATTGGCGAACAGATCGAATAACTTCTTAACCAGCCGATATTCTTTTCTTTTCAGGGTTGGCAGGATCCATCCTTCTCGCAATAGCATCTGGATCTATGTTGATATCTAAGCCGATTTTGTCGATAATGAGGCTGCGTAATGTACTTTTACCGCTGCCATTGTTACCGGCAAACACGTATAGCGAGGGTTTATTTGACTCATTAAGATTCACCATTCTTCTTCAATGGAACTACTTTTCCGTTAGGGTATTCTTTACATAACACGCCGTCTTTTTCATAAATGATATATGTGTCGTTTGCCTTGGCATCAATTCTTGCGCGCTCGCCTGTCATTTTAACCCACTTGTCGAGCCAACCATACTTTCTCTTTTGATTGGGATTAAGACCATCTTTCATTTGGCTCACCACCTTTATTTTCATCATATCATACTAGAGAAGAGCTGCACGGTAAAGGAATTACAGTGGAGGTAGTATCAGTAATTCACCGACAATCCGATGAAGTGGATTCGTGCGTATGTCGATAACTTCGACGACACGAAGACGGACTTCTTCGAGCAGACGAGCTAGCACCGGTGGAATGATTCAGAGAACTGAAGTCTATCACAGCATACTATCACAGCATAAGAAAAGAACAACTTCTGATTGAAAGACATCAGAGGGTGTTCTTTTTCTATGTCTATTACGACGAAAATGTTAGCTATCATTATCAAGATGCTGAGTGGAATGATGTTGGAAATGATCATCATTTTGGATAGAGGAGAAGAGACGTGCGGGATGACAGCTAAATATGCATAGGAAGGTCCGCGCTCATTGAATACGCACCAGCGCTCATGCCATACCCGCAAGTGATCATTGAAGGCCGCGGGGTGATCATTGCCGACCCGGCGGTGCTCATACACGGTATGCGAGTGATCATACCAACCCTGCCAGCGCTCATAGCCCCGCCGCGCAGCCGCCAACATCCTAATCAAAACAAAAAAACGAGCGGAAATTAATCCGCTCGCCCATTCACCCAACTTATTTCTGTGCTTCTGCCGCTTTATGCATTGTCTTGTTCTTCGCAAGATTTACGTGCCAGCTAAGTGCTTCTTCCAAGATGTGTGGAGTTTGTCCGCCAACTTGTTCTTTCGCACGGTTGTAGTAATCACGCAGCTCATCCTTGAAATCAGGGTGTGCACAGTGCTCGATCAATGCTTCTGCTTTTTGTCGTGGAGCCAGGCCGCGAAGATCCGCATAACCTTGTTCCGTAACAATCACGTCTACGTCATGCTCTGTGTGGTCTACGTGTGAACAGAAAGGTACGATCGATGAAACATCTCCACCTTTTGCGTACGACTTCGTTACGAAGATCGCAATACGCGCGTTACGTGCGAAGTCACCGGAACCGCCGATACCGTTCATCATGCGTGTACCGCTGACATGTGTAGAGTTCACGTTTCCGTAGATGTCCAGCTCAAGTGCTGTGTTGAATGAAATGATGCCCAGACGTCGGATCACTTCCGGATGGTTAGAGATTTCCTGTGGACGGAATACTAACTTATCACGGTATTTACCGATATCTTCTTTCAGGCTGTCCAGACGTTTCTTGGAAAGAGTCAAAGAAGTAGCGGAAGCGAATTTCACTACGCCGTCGTCGATCAAGTCGAAGATTGCGTCTTGAAGTACTTCGGAATATACTTCGATGTCTTTGAACTCAGAAGTTCTCATGCCGTCAAGTACTGCGTTTGCTACAGAACCAACACCTGATTGAAGAGGCATCAATGTTTCGTCCATGCGGCCCTTCTTGATTTCGTCACGGAAGAAGTCGAGTAAATTGTTAGCAATTTCCTGTGTCTCTTCATCCGGAGGAACGATTGGGGATGGAATATCCATCTTCTCTGTAATAACGATTCCGCGTACTTTTGCAGGATCTACTTTGATTCCCGGAGTACCGATCTTATCCGTCACGCTATAGACAGGAATCTCTTTTCTATCGCCTTGGTATTCAGGAATATAAATATCATGAAGTCCTTCATATTCAGCAGGTACGTTAACATTTAATTCAATGATGACATTCTTTGCTTCCTGTACGAAAATCGGTGAGTTACCTACAGAACCAGTCGGAATAATCTGGCCGTCTTCCGTAATTGCAGCTGCTTCAATAATTGCATAATCAATCGGTCCGATCACGCCTTGGCGCACCCATTCAGACGTATGGGAAAGGTGTTGGTCAATATAGAAAGATTCGCCGGTATTGATCTTGCCGCGCATCACCGGGTTGCCCTGGTAAGGAATACGCATGTTGATCAAGTTTTCTCCAGCCATCAGCTCATCTACGTTCGGTCCGAGAGAAGCACCTGTGAAAACGTTTACTTTGAACTTTTCGTTTTTACCTCTTTCAGCTAATGCCAATGGAACCGCTTTCGCATCTCCTGACAAAGTAAAGCCACTCATACCTAAAGACATGCCATCCTCGATCCAAGATGCTGCTTCTTCAGCTGTAACAATTTTGTCTTTCAGTGCTTCACAACGAAGAACTTTGTTTAATTCGTTTGACACGGTATCATCCACCTAACCTTTCATTTTAACTATAATTCTAACACCTATCTAAATAAAATCAACATAATATTATGAGAAGTATAGTGAAATTGTCAGAATGTGAGATTTTTCTCTTGAAGCCGGTGCTGGATGTGTATTTCATGCTGTTTTTTTGCAGAGTGTGAATATAGTTGCCGTGGTCTTCGTTTCTTGACTTGGCGGGAAGTTTAATTGAATTATGTGTTTGCAGTTTAAACTCGCTTCGGCGCTGGGGGATTGCCTTACGCTATGAGCCTACTGGCGAAGAGCATGCCAGCAGTCTCACAGCCACGGCCGACCCCGCAGATGCGCCTTCGCTAGTGTGGAGAAGGTATATCATGCTGCTTTTTCGCAGAAGCAGATTTAGTTGGTGTACGTTCCAGTTTTTCGACTTTGCAAATGCACTGATCACAAGAATCTTAGCCTTTGCAGAATAATAAGTAGTGCATGAAATACCTCACCTATCGTAATAGTCTCAAATAATATGCTCATACTTCCACTCACATAAAAATTATTGAAAAACCAGCCTAGTGTACCGGAGTGGAAGGCGGCGACTCTGGGAGGATTAGCCCGACAGGTGAGACGACTTGCGACCAAGTCGGCTCACCGCGGGCCCTCCAGAACGCGTCCGCCTGGAACACAGGGAAACGGCCTCCCTCCACTTACCCGCACTTTCACACGTAAACAAACTAAATGAAGCAAACAAAAGCAGGGTGTTCTGACGGGAGAAAAGGGAAAACCCTAATAGAGTTTGCCGGGAAACGGCGTATACTTAAGAAGTAGATAGCAGAGTACTAGATTTCATGACATAAGTCTTACGTGATAAAAACAAAACTAGGGAATTCCCTTAGTTTAATTCCGATTAATTAGTTTATTTTAGGGTAAGTTGATGAATATGTCTGTGTTCATTTGAAGCGACATTCTGAGAAGGAGTGGAAATGTTCGATGAAAAAGAGATTTGGACTGAATTATTTTAAACCTGTTGAAAGTTACTCTGGAAATTGGTCGGTGCTTGAAGAAAAGAACCGTGACTGGGAAAACATGTACCGCCAGCGCTGGTCGCATGACAAAGTGGTGCGTACGACACACGGCGTAAACTGTACAGGCTCCTGCAGCTGGAAAGTGTTCGTCAAGAACGGCATCATCACATGGGAAAATCAGCAGATCGATTATCCATCCTGCGGTCCCGACATGCCGGAATTCGAACCACGCGGCTGTCCGCGCGGTGCATCATTTTCCTGGTATGAATACAGCCCGCTTCGCGTCAAATATCCATATATAAGAGGAAAACTGTGGCGCATGTGGAACGAAGCACTTCAGGAAAAGCAAGATCCCGTTGCAGCCTGGACTGCGATTGTCGAAGATCCCGCAAAAACGAAAGAATACAAAAGTGCACGCGGTAAAGGCGGGCATGTCCGCATTCATTGGCGTGATGCGACGATGCTGATCGCGGCGCAGCTGATTTATACGGTGCAGAAATATGGTCCCGACCGCGTGGCAGGGTTTACCCCTATTCCTGCGATGTCGATGGTCAGCTACGCATCCGGCGCGCGTTTCATTTCATTACTGGGCGGCGAAATGCTGAGCTTCTATGACTGGTACGCGGATCTTCCGCCATCTTCTCCGCAGATTTGGGGCGAGCAGACGGATGTTCCTGAATCGAGTGACTGGTTCAATGCCGGCTATATCATCATGTGGGGTTCGAATGTTCCTTTGACGAGAACGCCCGATGCGCACTTTATGACTGAAGTACGCTATAAAGGAACGAAAGTAGTTTCCGTGGCACCGGATTATGCGGAAAGTGTCACACATGCAGATGACTGGATCGCGGCAAATCCAGGAACCGACGCAGCGGTTGCGCAGGCAATGACGCACGTAATCTTGGACGAGTTCTATGAGAAGCGCAAAGAGCCAACCTTCTTAAACTATGCCAAACAGTACACAGATATGCCGTTTTTAATTCTATTAGACCCGCATGAAGATTCATATAAAGCCGGACGATTCCTGAGAGCGAGTGATCTGGGCCAGCAGTCGGAACACGCAGACTGGAAACCGGTGCTGTTAGATGAAGCGAAAGATGAAATCATCGTGCCGAATGGGACGATGGGACAGCGCTGGGAGAAAGACGTCAAGTGGAATTTGAAGCTGGACAATGAAGACGGCACACGTGTCGAGCCGGCTCTTTCTGTCGAAAAACATGCTGCAGAATGGAAGGAAATTCATTTCCCTTACTTTGATCAGCGGGGCAACGGCACATTCAAACGTCCGATTCCTGCAATGAAAGTACAGTTTGCGGACGGAAGCGAGCGTCTGGTGACAACGACATATGATGTCATGCTGAGTCAATACGGTGTCAATCGGATCGGCAGCGAGCTGGAGGCGACTGGATATGATGATGTTACTTCTATTTATACTCCGGCCTGGCAAGAATCCATCACGAATGTAAAACCTGAACTGGTTACGCAGATCGCAATGGAATTCGCCCAGAACGCCATCGATACGGGCGGACGTTCGATGATCATCATGGGGGCGGGGATCAATCACTGGTTTAACAGTGACACAATTTACCGCGCGATCCTGAACTTAGTTACATTAACTGCATCGCAGGGAGTGAACGGCGGAGGCTGGGCGCATTATGTCGGCCAGGAGAAGTGCCGCCCGATCGAAGGCTGGAGTACGATTGCCTTCGCGAAAGACTGGCAGGGCCCGCCGAGGCTGCAAAACGCGACATCATTCTTCTACTTTGCGACGGATCAGTGGAAATATGAAGAGGCAGGTGCTGACACACTCATGTCCCCGCTTGGCGGAGAGGCGAGATACCAGCACCCGGCGGATTACAACATACTGGCAGCAAGACTTGGCTGGCTGCCGTCGTATCCGCAGTTCAACCAGAACAGCTTGAAGCTGGTAGAAGACGCGGCGAAGCTTGGCAAGACGGAAACGAGTGAAGTCGTCAGCCATGTCGTCGATCAGCTGAAGTCCGGCGAATTACAATTTGCGGCAGAAGACCCGGGTGCTCCGGAAAACTTCCCGCGGTCGCTCTTTATCTGGCGTTCTAATCTGATCTCAAGTTCAGCAAAGGGACAGGAATACTTCATGAAGCATTTGCTAGGAGCATCCGACGGCTTATTGGCCAGCCCGAATGAAGACATGAAGCCGGAAGAGATGGTCTGGCGTGATGAAGTGGAAGGCAAGCTGGATCTGATGGTGGCACTGGATTTCCGGATGACGGCCACGCCGCTGTATGCGGATATCGTCTTGCCGGCAGCGACATGGTATGAAAAAGTGGATCTTTCTTCTACCGACATGCACCCGTTCGTCCACCCGTTCAATCCTGCGGTCAATCCGCTGTGGGAATCACGTTCGGACTGGGACATTTACCGGTCAATCGCTGAAACATTCTCAGAACTGGCGAAAATTCATTTGCCGGGCGTCTACAAAGATCTGGTGACATCACCGCTGGCACATGACTCGATTCAGGAGATTGCCCAGCCGTTCGGTGAAGTGAAGGACTGGAGTAAAGGTGAAATTGAAGCGATTCCGGGCAAGACGATGCCAGGTATGACGATTGTTGAACGTGACTTCACGAAAATCTACGATAAGTACATTACGCTCGGGCCTTTATTATCGACAGGCAAGACGGGCGCGCACGGTGTCAGCTTCTCCGTTGCCGAAGAGTATGAAATGATGAAAGGCATCAACGGCGTCTATGAAGACGAGACGATTAAAAACGGCCTGCCGAAATTGTTCACGGCGAAGCACGCAGCAGAAACGATGCTGACACTGTCATCCGCCACAAACGGACGTGTGTCACAGCGGGCATTTGAAGCAGCGGAAGCAGACACGGGAGTCGAGCTGAAGGATATTTCAGCCGACCGTGCAGCCGAGCGATTCACATTCGCTAACATCACCGCGCAGCCGCGGGAAGTCATTCCGACGCCGGTCTTCAGCGGTTCGAATAAACTCGGACGCCGCTACTCGCCGTTCACGACGAATATCGAACGGCTGGTTCCCTTCCGGACGTTGACGGGCAGACAGCATTTTTATTTGGATCATGAATTTTTCCTTGGATTCGGGGAGGCGCTGCCAGTCTATAAACCGACACTGCCGCCCATGGTGTTCGCCGATCGTGATAAGGAGATTGTCGGAGGCCTGGATACGCTCGTTCTGCGTTATCTGACACCGCACGGCAAGTGGAATATCCACTCCACTTATCAGGATAATCAGCATATGCTGACATTATTCCGCGGAGGTCCGACGGTATGGATTTCAAATCTGGACGCCGAGGAGCACGGAATCGACGATAACGCCTGGCTCGAAGTCTATAACCGCAACGGTGTCGTCAATGCGCGCGCTGTTGTCAGTCACCGGATGCCAAAAGGTACGATGTTCATGTATCACGCACAGGATAAGCACATTCAAATGCCGGGCTCGGAAATTACCGAGCAGCGCGGAGGAAGTCACAATGCACCGACGCGTATTCATATGAAGCCGACTCAAATGGTAGGCGGCTATGCTCAGCTCAGTTATGGATTCAACTACTACGGACCTATCGGAAATCAGCGAGATGTGTATGTCGCGGTCCGCAAGATGAAGGAGGTCAACTGGCTTGAAAATTAAAGCGCAGGTTGCAATGGTGATGAACTTAGACAAGTGTATCGGGTGTCATACGTGCAGTGTGACGTGTAAAACGACATGGACGAACCGTGAAGGTGCGGAATATATGTGGTTCAACAACGTAGAGACGAAACCGGGGATCGGCTATCCGAAACGCTGGGAAGACCAGGAAGTCTATAAAGGCGGATGGCAGCTGCGGAAAGGGAAGCTCGAGCTGAAATCCGGCTCCAAGCTTTCGAAAATCGCACTCGGGAAGATCTTCTACAATCCGGATATGCCGGAAATGAAAGATTACTATGAGCCTTGGACGTATGACTACGAGAAACTGACAGCTGCGCCGGATCAGAAGCATACGCCGGTTGCGCGTGCGAAGTCCGTCGTTACGGGCGAATACATGGATCCGGAATGGGGCCCGAACTGGGAAGATCAGCTGGCAGGCGCTCACATCACAGGCCCGACTGACCCGAATATCGAGAAAATCGAAGAAGAAATCAAGTTTAATTTTGAACAGGCATTCATGATGTACCTGCCTAGACTCTGCGAACACTGCCTGAACCCGAGCTGTGTTGCATCCTGTCCTTCAGGCGCAATGTATAAGCGCGATGAAGACGGCATCGTCCTCGTTGACCAGGAAGCCTGCCGCGGATGGCGCTATTGCATGACAGGTTGTCCTTACAAAAAAGTCTACTTCAACTGGAAGACGAATAAGGCGGAAAAATGCACATTCTGTTTCCCGCGTGTCGAGTCTGGACTTCCTACCGTCTGTTCCGAAACATGTACAGGCCGAATCCGCTATCTGGGCGTTTTGCTGTACGACGCAGACCGTGTGCAGGAAGCGGCATCTACACCGGACCCGAAAGATCTATATCAGGCACAGCTTGATCTGTTCCTGGATCCGAACGATCCGGAAGTCATGGAGCAGGCGATCAAAGATGGTATTTCCGAAGATTGGATTCAGGCAGCGCAAAATTCTCCGGTCTATAAACTGGCTGTTGAATATAAGCTGGCATTCCCGCTTCATCCGGAATACCGTACACTCCCAATGGTTTGGTATGTACCGCCGCTCAGCCCGATCATGAACTATTTTGAAGGAAAAGACTCCATCAAGAATCCGGATATGATTTTCCCGGCGATCGAAGAAATGCGTATACCGCTGCAGTACCTGGCGAATATGCTGACGGCAGGAGACGTGGAAACGGTGAAAGGAGGCCTGCAGCGTATGGCGATGATGCGTTCTTACATGCGTGCGGTTTCTTCCGGCAAAGAGTTCGATGAATCAAAACTGGAGCGTGTCGGCTTGACCGCTTCACAGACGAAAGCCATGTACCGCCTGCTTGCGATTGCGAAGTATGAAGACCGCTTTGTGATCCCGACGTCCCATAAGGAAGGCCAGATGAACGTCTACCGTTCGCAGGGATCTGCCGGTTATGACGGCATGGGTACGTACGGCGAACAGGCACCGGCACAAAACCCGTATTCCTATTCAGTCATGGGCTCGGATGGAGGTTGTGACGGCTGCGGACCAGTAACTCCGGGAGCTCCTGTGAAGACAGGCAAAGAAATTTATGAAGAGAATTTCTATGGGGGGATCTGGCGTGATTAATCTTGATCTTCTATATGAAAAGAAACAGATTTTCGGTTTTTTCTCGAATCAACTGAACTACCCAGAAAAACTGACGTTTCATCCGTCGGTCTGGGAAGAATTCGTACCCGCTGATGCAGCGGGCTACGAAGATCTTCAAACGTACTGGCAGGCGATGCAGACGTACAGTCTCGACGATATTCAAGAGCTGTACACCTATACATTTGATTTTCAGAAAGACGCGACACTCTTTATGACTTTCGTGAAATTTGAGGATTCCAAAGAACGCGGGCAAATGCTCGCACGGCTGAAAGTGCTATATGAAATGTTCGGATTAGAGATGCCGGACGAGGAACTGTCTGATCTGCTTCCATTGATGTGTGAATTTATTTACGCAGCGGAATGGAAGGGGGATCCGCGGGCGCAACAGAGTTTTTCCATGCTGCTGGCGGTTATGGAAGACGGCAGCTATTCTTTGATGAAAGCGCTAGAAAAGTATGAAAGCCCCTATTTTCATTTAGTCCGGGCACTGCGGGAAACTTGTAAATCGTGCATTCAACGGGAGGTTCCAACCAATGACTAGTCAATTTCTCTGGGTCATTTTTCCTTATATCTGTATTGCAGTATTTATTGTAGGTCATATTTTCCGTTATCGGAACGATCAGTTCGGCTGGACAGCCAAGTCAAGTGAATTCATTGAGAAAAAGCAATTGATGATCGGCAGTCTGCTGTTCCATATTGGAATATTTCCTGTAATTCTGGGTCACGTCGCGGGTCTCGGGATTCCGAGAGAATGGACTCGTGCAATGGGCGTCAGTGACCATATGTATCATATCGGCGCAGTATGGGGCGGCGGATTCTTCGGAGTTGTCACGCTGGCCGGAATGATTATCCTGACGGCACGCCGGTTCACAAAATCAAATGTCCGTAAGCTTTCATCCAATTCGGATCTGATTGTCAATTCTTTGCTGTTGTTCATTGTTTTCATCGGTGTCTACAGTTCACTGATCACGAACACGATGACGCCGGGGTTTGATTACCGTGCAACGATTTCCGTCTGGTTCCGCTCGCTGCTCATTTTCCAGCCGGAAGCTGCCTTTATGTCAGCGGTCCCTATAGCGTTTAAACTGCATATTCTGACAGGATTCCTCATTTTCGCGATGTGGCCGTTTACTCGTCTCGTCCATGTATGGAGTGTACCGTTGAATTATGTAGGCAGAAGTTATATTCTATATAGAAAACATCAGCCGACGAAACATACACCTCGATGAGCGAATGATGAATAATAGGAGAGCGTGCTATGAACGGACAACAGAATTTTTATTTTCATTCGGCGATTGAACAGCTGAAGGAGACGCTGAAAGCAGACTTCATTGGACTGGCGCTCGTGGATTTCAGCAAGTATCGGCATGAGCTGAAGTGGCGTTATGTAACTGGAAACTTGAGTTTGAGCTATCGGAGAATTGTCCTTACGTCAGGAAAAGGGATTGCGGGACTGGTTTTTAAAACAGGTAAGCCGATGATGGTGAATGATGTGAGTGAACATGTAGAGGCGAAAGATCTTTACAATTATCCCATTCTCATTTTCGAAAAGCTGAAAAGTTTCGGCGCCATTCCTTTATTCCAGGAAGATCATGTACAGGGCGTGCTGCTGGTCGGGTACCGTGAATCGAAGAAGATGACTACGGAAAGATTTGAACACTTCAAGCAGGCTGTTGGTTCGCAATTCGGACCGTTTTATCATAAGGAGCGAATGAAAGATGACATTATCGAACAGTGAAAACCTAACAGATTTGCTGCAGAAACTATATGAGCGCACAACAGAAGCGATGTTCTTTTTTGCGGCAAACGGTCAGATCCTGTCGATGAATGAAGCCGCCAAAGAGATCGTCGAACCGGAAATTTACGAAAAAATGCTCGAAGGGGAAACAAACTCCATTTGTCTGACCTGCCGGGGATTTACAAGTGAAGACGAGCAGATGACCTGTGTTTCCTGTTTCATGTCGAAGCCGCAGGAGACACTGACTTCATTCCAGCTGTTTCTGGAGACGAAAGATCTTGGCCTGCAGCCTTTCAGCGCAACTTACCAAGTAATTGATGAAGCGCAGGGGACTTCTGTATTGATGCTGCGCAACTTAACACGCCAGACACAGACAGCGGAAGTGCTGAATCAGAAAATGCGGATGCAGCAGGTGATTCAGGCGCAGGAAAATGAACGCAAACGCATCTCCCGGGAACTGCATGACAGTGTGGCGCAGGAAATGCTCAGTTCGCTCGTCGATTTGCGCGTCCTGAAGTATATGGATGTCAATGACAAGGCACTGGAAAAACTGCGTCAGACAGAAGGTTCCTTGATGCGTTTATTGGATGAAATCCGACATTTATCCGTTGAATTGCGTCCGGCGGTTTTGGATGATTTTGGACTTGAAGCAGCTTTTCGCACCCATATAAAAGGGCTGGAGAAAAATTACGGTCTGATCGTGCATTTGAGTTCCGATCTGGAGCAGAAACGCTATGAAGGGGAAATTGAAACCGTCATCTACCGGATCGGGCAGGAAGCTATGCTGAATGCCATGAAATATGCGGAAGTGGAAGAAGTGTTCCTGACCTTGAAAGACGAGCAGGGGATTTTGCAATTGGAGATAGAAGACGAAGGAGTCGGCTTCGACGTCAATGATTTTGCCCCTCAAGGAACAGGACTCGGCCTTTTCGGAATGAAGGAGCGCGTGGAACTGGTCGGCGGGAATATAACGATTGTATCCCGTGCAGATGAAGGGACCAAAATTCAAGTGGAAATTCCAGCAGGAAAGGGGCGGGCAGCGAGTGAGAATCATAATAGCTGATGACCATGCAGTCGTCCGGACCGGATTCATGCATATCTTGAATTATCAAGAGGATATGGAAGTCGTAGCGACCGCGGCAGATGGATTGGAAGCATATGAACTGGTTGCCAAGCACCGGCCTGACATCATTTTGCTGGATTTAAGCATGCCGCCCGGTCAGAGCGGTCTGATTGCGACAGGCAAGATACACGAGGACTTTCCGGAGACGAAGATTGTCATTTTGACGATGTATGATGATGAAGAGTATATGTTCCATGTTTTGAAGAATGGTGCCTCCGGGTATATTTTAAAAAACGCACCTGATGAAGAGCTGATCAGTGCGCTTCGTGAAGTGTATGAGGGCGGCACCTATGTACATCCTTCGATGGCGACGTCGCTTATCCGGGAGTTTGTCCAAAAAGGACCCAGAGCAAAAAACGAAGATGATCCGTTCAAGATTTTATCCAAGCGGGAAATTGAAATTTTGCCGCTTGTCGCGAAAGGGTACGGAAATAAAGAAATTGCAGAAATGCTTTATATTTCAGTGAAGACAGTAGAAGCGCATAAGGCAAAGTTGATGGATAAACTTCAATTGAAGAACCGTCCGGAACTGGTCGAATATGCGCTGCGCAAGAAGTTCTTGAATTTCTGACGGGAGGCGAAGTGAGATGGTTAATCCGGGATTTACCCATACATTGCCGGTCTTGCGTGTTCTAGAAAATGAACATCAATTCCTGATGCATGAAATGAACCAATGGCATGCGATTGTGCTGAACTTTGAAAAAGAGATGTATTCCCGTGAAGAAGGGCTGGCTGCGCTGAAACAATTGCGCAAGATGGTCGTCGCATTCATTGAACCGTTGAAAAACCATACGGAAAAGGAAGAAACGTATCTGTTTCCGATGCTGGCACAATATGTCGGCAGCGATCAGGGACCGGTCCAGGCGGTGCAGGAAGAACATGATGAAATCGATGCGTATATCGGACATTTCCTCCATCATACGAGAGGCGATCTGTCGTCATTCAGCTTAGAGATGATGCAGGACGTCGTGAAAGACGCGGGCGAAGCGTTCGAAGTCATCATGATTCATTTCGTTAAGGAAGAGAATGTGATTTTTCCGATGGTCATAAATGTCCTGCGGGCGAAAGAGCAGGATGACTTGTTCGAGCAAATGTATACATCGATTTTGCCAGAGTAAGAAAGAGTGATAGAGAAACATAGTAATGTAACTAACTTCAGAATGGATGGATTCCTATGACACAAAAGATCCAGTTGCCGTTACAGACGGCGAATCTAGTTGTCGGTTTCATGGTTTGGGTGCTTATTTCTTCATTGCTGCCGTTTATCAGTGAAGACATCTCGATCCCGCCTGAACGCGTGGCCATCATTACAGCAATTCCAGTAGTACTTGGTTCGATTTTGCGTATTCCGCTCGGTTATTATGCGAATGTCTATGGCGCACGCGTCATGTTTTTCGTCAGTTTCATCGTGCTTTTATTTCCTGTCTACTACATAAGTGAAACATCGACAGTGACAGGACTGTTGATCGGCGGTACATTGCTTGGGGTGGGTGGCGCGATTTTCTCGGTGGGTGTTACTTCGCTTCCGAAATACTATCCGAAAGAAAAGCATGGTCTGGTCAACGGGATTTACGGGATGGGGAATATCGGAACAGCCATTACGACGTTCTCCGCACCGGTACTGGCCATGAAATTCGGCTGGTCACTGACTGTTAAGATGTATTTGATTTTGCTGCTGGTGTTTATCGCACTGAATTTCTTCTTCGGTGACCGCCAGGAGAAAAAAGTAAAGGCACCGATTGTCGAGCAAATAAAAGGTGTCTACAAGAATGAGAAACTATGGTTCTTTTCTTTATTCTATTTCATTACATTCGGTTCATTCGTGGCGTTCACCATATTCCTGCCGAACTTCCTGGTCAATTATTTTGGACTTGAGAAAGTGGACGCGGGGCTGCGGACTGCCGGTTTCATCGTGGTTGCCACGTTATTGAGACCTGTAGGTGGATGGCTCGGGGATAAATTCCAGCCATTGTTCCTGCTGATGGGCTGTTTTGCCGGTTTGACATTCGCTTCAATTATTCTGGCGTTTTCTCCGGATATTGCGCTGTATACAGTCGGCAGTATTATCATCGCTGCAGCAGCAGGTATTGGAAACGGCGTCATCTTTAAACTGGTTCCGCTTTATTTCAGCAAGCAGGCGGGAACAGTGAACGGGATTGTTTCGATGATGGGCGGCCTAGGCGGATTCTTCCCTCCGTTATTGCTCGCAACAATCTTCTCGATGACAGGTTCCTATTCAATCGGCTTCATGGCATTCTCCCAAGTGTCGCTTGTGAGTCTCGTGCTGGTTGTCTGGCTCTATTATATGGACCGTGTCAGCCTGTCAAAAGAGGTGTTCGACTCTACAGGACAGGGAATCCTGGTAACCAATAAAAATGACGAGATCGTTACGGTCAATCCGGCATTTACCAGCCTGACGGGTTACAGTGAGGAAGAAGTGCTCGGTAAAAGTCCAAGTATCCTTAGTTCCGGACGCCATGACAAAGCCTATTACGACGAGATGTGGAGTCAAATCGCCGAGCATGGTGAATGGCAAGGTGAAATTTGGAATAAGAAGAAAAACGGCGAAGAATATCTGGAGTTTTTATCCATCAGTGCGGTGAAAGACGGCACAGGCGATGTGGTCCGTTATGTTGGATCATTCAGTGATATCAGTCCCGTAACAACAGAAGGCAATCGGTTACCATAACCGATGCCTTCGTTTCTGGTTGAATGAAAGGAAGTAGATGAAGTGGAAAATCGTTATTCAAGACAAACGCTGTTTCAGCCGATCGGAGTGCCGGGCCAGCAGAAGCTTTCGGAGTCACACGCCGTCATTATCGGCTGCGGCGCGCTCGGCTCTGCGGTTTCTGAAACGCTCGTGCGTGCGGGGATCGGTAAAATAACACTTGCAGACCGGGATTATGTCGAATCATCCAATCTGCAGCGCCAGCAACTGTTCACGGAAGCAGATGCGGACAACAGTGTTCCGAAAGTAGTCGCTGGAAAACAGCGCTTGCTTTCGGTCCGCGGTGATGTGGAAATCCATACCGTGCTTGACCACGTAGACGGACCGCTGCTGGAAGAGATGGCAGCCGGCGCTGATCTGCTGATTGATGCGACCGATAACTTCGAAACGCGGCTGCTGATCAACGATGTCTCCTGGAAGATGGAGATTCCATGGATTTATGGAGCCGTTGTCGGAAGTTCCGGCAGCGTCTTTCCTTTTATGCCGGGGAGGACCCCTTGTTTCCGCTGTTTACTGCCGGTGTTGCCGTCGGTCAATGAAACATGTGATACAGTAGGGGTGATTGCGCCTGCTGTCCAGATTTCTTCGGCGCATCAAAGTGCGGAAGCATTAAAATGGCTGACTGGAAATGAAGCAGCCATGCGCACGAAGCTCCTGCATTTTGATGTGTGGAACAATACATCCGTTGAGGCGGGAATCAGCCGGATAAAGAACCCGGATTGTGAAACATGCGGCAACCATCCGGTGTATCCTGCGCTGCATCAGCAGTCGGGTACACAGTATGCCGTGCTCTGCGGACGCGATACGGTACAGATTATTCCGGATGCGAGCCGGGAATTGACGGTAGCTGACGGCGTGCGGGTGGCACAGCAGCTGCAGACGCCCTATCGTGAGACGCCGTTTTTCGTGGAGTTTCATGCGGAAGGGTACCGCTGTATTTTATTCGGCAACGGACGCCTGCTGATCCACGGGTTGAAAAATATGCAGGCGGGCCGCAAAATCTATCATTCATTATTCGGTTAGGGGGCAGTTGAAATGGAAGAGTCTCATTTACCGCAGGAAGCACGCAGGAAGTCCATTGCGGTGGCAGTATTGACGATCAGCGACACACGGACGGAAGCAGATGATAAGAGCGGGAAAATTATCCGGCAGAAGCTGGAAGACGCCGGGCATCACGTGCAGGAATATGGCATCTGTCTCGATGAAGGCGAGCATATCGTACGTCAGCTGTCGGACTGGCTGTTGGATCCGGCAATTCAGGCGATGATTTTCACTGGCGGCACGGGCATTGGTGCGCGGGATGTAACGGTGGAGATGGTGACGCCGTATTTCACGAAGCAGCTGGACGGTTTCGGCGAGCTGTTTCGTTTTCTGAGCTATACGGAAGATGTCGGTTCGAAAGCTTTGCTGAGCCGCGCAGCTGCGGGAGCAGTCGGCGAGCAGGCGGTGTTTTTGCTGCCGGGTTCCTCAAAAGCTGTGACGCTCGCAATGGATAAACTGATTTTGCCCGAGCTTCCGCATATTGTGCATGAATTGACGAAGCATTTGGAAGGCTGAATGGCGGCGTATGAGCGGTTGAACGGGGGGAATGATCACGTGAGCGCAGGGGATGAGCGGCCGCGGAGTCGTTAGGAGCGCTGGCGCGGACTGAATGAGCGGTTGACGGTTCGCTATGAGCGGTTGGGCAGGATTTATGATCATGCGGCGGCTGGATGGGTTCGCTGGGATGCAGGATTGGTGCGGTTGGCATCGGGATTGGTTCGCCGGAACATTGCATTGGTGCGGCTTCAAGCAGGTTTGGCTCGTTCCGCCGAGCCGCCCTGCTCAAATAAATAAAAAACACGCAGAACTCAGTCTGCGCGTTCGTAATCCCCGTTTTTGCCACCGGTTTTTGTCTGCAGCATGGTCGGACCGATGATCATCTCTTTGCCGGCGGCTTTGCACATATCGTAAATCGTCAGCGCAGCGGCTGAAGCGGCTGTCAGGGCTTCCATTTCGACACCTGTGACGCCTTTCGTTTTCACTTCTGCTTCGATCAGCACTTCGTAATGCGGCTGTGCTTCATCAATTTTCCAATCAAACCGGACATCCACGCCGGTCAGCGGCAGCGGGTGGCACATCGGAATGATCGTTGCGGTATTTTTCGCGGCCATGATGGCTGCGACTTGAGCAACCGCGAAGACGTCCCCTTTTTTATTCGTGCCGTGAGTAATCTGTTCATGGATCGATTCGTTGACGATGATCGAAGACTTGGCGACTGCGGTGCGCAATGTCACGGATTTATCGGATACATCGACCATTTTCGCTCGGCCCTGTTCATTGAAGTGAGTCAGTTCGGACATACAATTCATCCTTTCGTTTCATTCATTGTACTCGTTAGTATAACAAAAGAAAGAGGAGATGTAAGTGGTAGAAATTCGAAAGCCTATTCAAGTGGCGGAAGCCGTGGAGCGCGTCATGGCCCACGTACATAAACTCGGGACGGAAATCCTTCCGTTAGAAGAAACGTATGGCAGAGTGCTGGCGGAGCCGATTATCGCAAAGCATGACGTGCCGCCTTTTGACCGCTCACCTTATGACGGTTTCGCAATTCGTGCGGCGGACTCGGCGGGTGCATCCGGTGAAAAACGCAAAGCATTTCGGGTAATCGGTGAAATCGGTGCCGGACATGTGGCGGACCGTGCAGTTGAGGCGGGTGAATCGTACCGCATCATGACAGGCGCAATTATTCCGGAGCAGGCGAATGCGGTCGTTATGCTCGAGCAGACCGTCGAGAATGAAACGGGCTTCACACTGCGCAAACCGTTTGAAGCGGGGGAGAATATCTCGCGGCAGGGCGAAGATGCAAAAAAAGGTGAGCAGCTGATTGAAGCGGGAACCGTCATCCACCCCGGAACGATCGCTTTGCTTGCGACGTTCGGCTATTCAGAAGTGAAAGTCGCCAAACAGCCGGTGGCAGGCGTGCTGTCGACGGGCACGGAATTACTCGATGTCTCCGATGAATTAGTACCCGGCAAGATCCGAAACTCGAACGGGCCGATGATCCATGCGCAGCTGACGCGGATGGGCATTGAATCGAAAGCGTACGGCATGATGGAAGACGACTTGGATGCATGTACGGAAATCGTGGAACATGCGCTGAAAGAAACGGATCTGCTCATCACGACAGGCGGTGTTTCGGTCGGTGATTATGATTATTTGCCGGCGATTTACGAGCGTCTCGGTGCGGAAGTTTTATTCAATAAAGTAGCGATGCGCCCCGGAAGTGTAACGACAGTGGCAGTGCTCGGCGACAAATTGCTGTTCGGACTTTCGGGCAATCCGTCTGCATGCTTCAGCGGTTTCGAGTTGTTTACGCGACCGGCAATCCTTTCGATGATGGGCTGTACCGCTCCTTACTTGCCGCGGATCCAGGCAATTCTCGGTGATGACTTCAAAAAGCCGAATCCTTTCACCCGTTTCATTCGGGCATCATGGGACATGACGCCTCAGGGAATTACGGCGACCCCTGCAGGTTTCAATAAATCGAGTGCAGTATCTTCGATTGCGCGCGGCAACTGCATCATCGTGCTGCCGAGCGGAACGAGGGGTTATGAGAAAGGCACGCAGGTCGATGTCTTGCTGCTCGGGACGGAACAAGGGACGGAGCGCTGGGAATTATGAAGACGCTGCATGTGACAGGATTCAAGAATAGCGGCAAGACTGCGCTGATTTCCCACTGGATTACCGTGCTTCGGAGTGAGGGGCTTGAAGTTGCAGTGCTGAAACATCATGGACATGGAGGAGCGCCTGAACTGCCGCCTGTTCATACGGATACGGTACAGTTTCTGGAAGCCGGGGCCGTCTCGACCCTCGTGGCAGGCGGAAATATGATACAATTGATTCAACAGAAATATCAGTCATTTGAAGAGCTAAAGACATTGACGGCGTCAAATCAGCCGGATGTTTTATTGATAGAAGGCTATAAGCAGGAAGTTGGAGAAAAGATTGTGCTTCTGCGCAATGAAGGCGATTGGGAAGATTTGAAGCAGCTGCAGGGCATCATCCGTAAAGCGTATACAGAAGATATTTTCGCGGATATTGCCTTATTGGATGAATGGATTCTGGACTGGGTGCAGGGAGGCGGGGACAAATGAAACAGTATGAAATTACGGATCAGCCGATCAATACGCAGAGGTACAGCGACTTTGTCCTGCATCCTGCCGCCGGCGCGGTGACGGTCTTTACAGGGCATGTGCGGGAGTGGACGCACGGAGTCCGGACGCTGTATCTGGCGTATGAAGCATATATTCCGATGGCAGAGAAGAAACTGGCGGAAATCGGCGCGGAAATGGAAGCGAAGTGGCCCGGTGTCCGCGTTGCGATGGCGCATAGAATCGGTGAATTGAAGATTTCCGATATCGCAGTAGTCATTGCCGTGTCTTCTCCGCACAGAAAAGAAGCATACGAAGCGAATGAATATGCAATTGAGCGGATCAAGGAAGTCGTGCCGATCTGGAAGAAGGAAATCTGGGAAGACGGCGAAGAGTGGATCGGCGCACAGAAGAAATATCCAGAGAAAGGGAGCGGGTTACAGTGATTACAGTTCATTATTTTGCAAGATTACGGGAGTTGACGGGTAAGGGAGAGGAATCTTTGGATCGCGCTCCTTTAACGGTCGGTGAACTTCTGGATTGGGCGGAAACGACGTATCCGGGTTTTGGCAGAGACACGATTCATGTCGCGGTGAATGAAGAATACGCGAGAAAAGAAGATGTTATTCAAGCGGGTGATGTGTGCGCGTTCATTCCGCCGGTGAGCGGGGGATGAAGCAGACGGCCGGCATTCTGCTTGCGGGGGGCCAGTCGCGAAGATTCGGTTCTCCGAAAGCATTTGCTGATTATCAGGGACAGCCTTTCTATCAGTATTCGCTTCAGGCACTGCAGCCTTTTTGCGAAGAAATCGTAGTAGTGACGCGCCCCGAATTCCTGGAGAAACTGCCGAATGAAATTCATTTGACGATGGATCTGGAAAAGTACGCGGGAATGGGGCCTTTGGCAGGCATACTTTCTGGTATGGAAGCTGTCGAAGCGGAACGTTACGCCGTGTTGCCCTGCGATATGCCGTTTATGGAAGAGCAAGTAATCGGCCGGCTCCTCAACAAGCATCAGGGAGATGTTTCGGCAGTAACGGTGGAAGGCAAACGCCATCCGTTGGTTTCTGTCTGGCAAGCGGCGGCGAAACCGGCCATACGTCAGGCGTTGAATGAAGGCAACCGCCGGGTCATGCACGCCCAGGCTCGGCTTGGAGGGCAGTGGATTGAGGGCGGACTGCTGACGGAACAGCCTGAACTTGTATTTAAAAATGTCAATACGCCATGTGAATTGGAAAGGAGATGAGGCAGATGGATGCCATCGTCGATCAGCTTGGACGGCCGATTCGGGATTTGCGGATTTCAGTGACAGACCGCTGTAATTTCCGCTGTACGTATTGTATGCCGAAAGAAATTTTTGGAGATGATTATTTATTTTTGGCAAAAGATCAGCTGCTTTCATTCGAGGAATTGGAACGTCTGGCGCGTATTTTCGCAAAGCTGGGTGTGAAGAAGCTTCGATTGACAGGCGGCGAACCGCTGATGCGCCGGAATTTGCCGGAGCTGATCCGCAAGCTTCATGACATCGAGGGAATCGAAGACATCGGACTGACAACGAACGCGGTGCTGCTCGGACAATATGCGCAGCCGCTGTATGATGCGGGGCTGCGGCGCCTGAACATTAGCCTGGACGCGCTGGATCCCGAATTATTCGGCCGGATCAACGGACGCGGCATCACGCCTGATCTCGTTCTGAAAAACATTAAAAAGGCAAAAGACATTGGTTTTGCAATCAAAGTGAATATGGTCGTACAAAAAGGAGTCAATGAAAGCGAAATTCTGCCGATGGCGGCCTATTTCAAGGATCTCGGCATCACGCTTCGCTACATCGAGTTCATGGATGTCGGCAATGACAACGGCTGGAGCTTCGATAAAGTCGTGACGAAGAAGGAAATCTATGACATGCTGTCGTCCGTCTATGACATGGAACCGGCGGAAGAAGAGTATTACGGCGAAGTGGCAAAACGCTATCACTACCTGGATTCCGATGTCGGCGCGCAAGTCGGCTTCATCACGTCCGTTTCGGAATCGTTCTGCTCGACATGCACGCGTTCCCGGCTGTCTTCTGAAGGCAGACTCTATACGTGTTTATTCGCGTCGGACGGGTTTGACATACGGGAATTGATCCGTTCGGGCAAAACGGATGAAGAGTTGTTTGAAGCCATCGCGGACGTTTGGAGAGGCAGAAAAGATCGCTATTCAGACGAGCGCTCGGAACAGACAGTAAAGAACCGCAAGAAAATCAATATGAACTATATCGGCGGCTGAGGAGGAAATGTCTGTGAAACCTGTATTGTTTATTTGCCGGGAAATGCCGGAAGAGATTGTGGCTCCGCTCCGTGATGTCTATGAAGTGGATATGTGGCCTTCTGCAAGTGAAGCGGTGCCGCGTGATGTACTGCTGGAAAAAGCGGCGTCTGCGCATGCATTATGGACGATGATTTCTGATCAGATCGACGAAGAGGTATTCAATGCTTCGCCTAACTTGAAAATCATCTCGAATATGGCGGTCGGCTACAATAATATCGACGTGAAAGCAGCGAATGAAAGAGGCGTGATCGTCACGAATACACCCGATGTGCTGACGGAAACGACGGCGGACCTGGCATTTGCCTTATTGATGGCGACAGCCCGGGACCTGATGGGTGCGGAACATGCATTGCGTGGCGGCAAGTGGACTTCATGGGAGCCGCTTGGTTTTACCGGGATGGATGTCTACGGCGCAACGCTCGGCATCATCGGCATGGGCCGGATTGGTGAAGCGGTGCTGCGGCGGGCAAAGGGCTTCGACATGAATGTCCTGTACCATAATCGCAGCAGAAAGTCGGAAATGGAAGATATGTACGGCTGCCGCTATGCCGAACTTCCTGACTTGCTGGCTCAATCTGATTTCGTGCTGGTACTCGTGCCTTTCAGTGAGGAAACGAGAGGATTGATCGGCAGGGAACAGCTCGGTCAAATGAAAGAAACAGGAATTCTGATCAACGTCGCACGCGGAGGCATTGTGGACGAAGAGGCGCTGTTCGAAGCACTGCAGACGAAACGGATTCATGCAGCAGGCCTGGATGTCTTCGAGACAGAGCCTGTTCCGCTCGACAATCCATTGCTGACGCTGCCGAATGTGACGGTATTGCCGCATATCGGCAGTGCGAGCCTGCCGACACGTTTGGCGATGATGAAGCTGAATCAGCAGGCGCTGCTTGCATCGGCGAATGGCGAAGAACCGAATCATCGAGTGTGGTAACTAGAGAAAGCAGGGCTGTCCGGGACGTCACCGCGGACAGCCCCTTTTTTATTTGCGGCCGGTCCCGGTCACGCGCGATTGGTGCGGCTGCAGCGCTGAAAGGTTCGCCTGCAGGCTAGTTTGGTGCGGTGCGCCGCCGTTTTGGTTCGTTTGCCGCAGGCTTTGGTGCGGCCGGACACCGGATTGGCGCGCATCAAAACTTTTCATTGGAATCAGCACGCAAAAAAGCTGCCCGGAGACATTTTACATGCCCCGGACAGCTTTTCAGCATTCTGTCTTATCGATAAACAGCCAGACTGCAGCCGACAACTCCACTGCCTGCAGCTGAAAATCCGTACCTTCAAATGACTGGCGGAACGAACGGACAACAGATTCCAGCAAATAGATCCGCGGCGCATCTGCCGACAGTTCGTCGAGCAGGAACTGACTGTATAATTTACTTGCACTCTCACCGTCAGGCAGTTGCCCGATGAATTCCCGCAGTTTCCCGATGAGCACTTCCTGGGTCATCGGGTAATGCTCCGCGCCTTTTAGAATCGTCTCGATCAGGCCTTGTGACAGGAAATGTTCATCCTTGTCGATGATGTCCGGGATGACGACTTTCATTCGCTGCATGACAAAGTCGATGAGATGTTTTGTATCAAGCTGTTCAGGCGTGGAACTCTTCCAGACGTTCAATGAATGCTGAATGAAGGCGAAAATCAGCGACGCACAATCATACGCATACGGCTTCACCTGATTCCCATAAATATCAGCGAGCCGTTTCGCAATCCAGGCAAGTTCCCGGTAGTGCATTTGTTTGACAAATTGCCGCAGTTCATCGTCTGGCGAATGAACGACAGTTTCAAATAAAGGCAATAGGTTTTGCTCCCGGTTCATTGTCAGCCGGATATGGATCTGATCCGAAAGAAGCTGCGGATCGGATAAGTCTTGGCCGATCGCGAGTTCATTCCTGCGCAGGAACGATAAATGGTAGGCATCGCGTAAAATCGCCATCAGGCATTCATTTTTCGAAGAGAAGTAGTTATAGAATGTTCCTTTTGATATATGGGCTTCATCCAAAATATCTTGAATGGACGTCGCCTGAAAACCGTTCTTGATGAACAGTTGCTTAGCAGTATGCAACACATGCTTTTTTCGATCGTTCATTAATTCCCACCTGTATCTGTAACTTATTTTGTACTGTCGGTACACTGCTAATAGTAAACAATTAACCTTGTAATATCAACGTTTTTAATTTTTATAAGTTTATTGGTTGAATTAATTAGACTAACGGTATAAAATAAATCTCTGTTACTATTTATCGGGAAATACAGGAGGATGAAATGGAAGAGACATTAGATATTAAGAAATTACATGCAAACCCTCCATACGGGGTTATTGCGATTTTGTTCATTGGGGCATTTGTCGCCATCTTGAACAACACATTGCTCAATATTGCACTGCCCGTCATTATGAATGAATTTTCGATTCGTCCGTCAGATGTTCAATGGCTGACGACAGGTTTTATGCTTGTGAACGGGATCTTAATTCCGGCAAGTGCATTTTTCATTACGAAGTTTACGAATAAAAAGATATTCCTGACAGCGATGGTACTGTTTTCATTAGGTACATTCTTAGCGATTGTCGCACCGACATTCAGTCTGCTCATCGTTGCACGTATGATTCAGGCTTCAGGTTCTGCATTGATGATGCCGCTCTTGATGAATGTCATGCTGACTGCGTTTCCGATTGAGAAACGCGGTGCAGCACTTGGTATGTTCGGCCTGGTCATGTTTACCGCGCCGGCGATCGGCCCTACATTATCCGGCTGGGTAGTGGAGCACTATTCGTGGCGGATGCTGTTTATCATCGTCTTGCCGATTGCGCTGATCACGATCGTGTTTGCACTGTTTAAAATGAAGAACATTACGCCGAACCGCGATGTGAAACTGGATATAACTTCTTTAATTCTATCCAGTATCGGTTTCGGAAGTCTGCTTTACGGTTTCAGTTCCGCCGGTGACAAAGGCTGGGGCACACTTGAAGTGTACGGAACTATTGCAGTCGGTACAGTATCACTCATTATCTTTGTGTTAAAACAGCTGCGTATGAAAGAGCCGCTGCTGGATGTCAGGATTTACAAGCATCCGATGTTCGCATTGGCTTCTATTATTTCTGTCGTGCTGTCTGTCGCCATGTTCTCGGGGATGATTCTGACACCGCTGTACGTACAGAACGTCCGCGGAATATCACCATTCCATGCAGGACTGCTCATGCTGCCGGGCGCAATCGCGATGGGTGTCATGTCGCCGATTACCGGTAAATTATTCGATAAATACGGTCCGCGTGCGCTTGCTTATACCGGACTGACAATTGCCGCGGTCACGACTTATTTCCTCAGCCGTCTGGAGCTTGATTCGGGTTATTATTATTTGATGATGCTCTATACGATCCGGATGTTCGGTCTTTCCATGGTGACGATGCCGATCATGACGAACGGTATGAATTCACTGCCGATGAAATCCAATCCGCATGGTACTGCGATGAACAATACATTGCAGCAAGTGTCCGGCGCGATCGGCTCCGCGATATTGCTGACCATCATGACCAACCGGCTGGATAAATCAGCAGCTGACCAAGCGAAGGATTTGATGGCTTCGGGTGTAGATATTTCATCAATGAAAGAGGAGATTGGCCGGATGGCGATGCTCGACGGCATCAACCACGCCTTCTTTATCTCTACGCTCATTACGGTAGGAGCTCTGGTACTGGCACTGTTCATTAAACGTGTCGTTCCGCCGAAATTTGAACCTTCCGAAGAAGTCAGCGAGAAATTCAAGTCCTGAATATGAGGTTCCGTGTAATGCGGAGCCTCTTTTTTTTATGTTATGATAAAAAGAAAAAGGTTGTGTTCGATGTGATGGGAAATAAAGAGAACTGTCCATGCGGCAGCGGGGAAATCGTGCAGAATTGCTGCGGCAGGACAAACGAACCGGGCACGAATCAAATTCAGCTGGAATTGCGGAATGTCCTTAACCAGTATTATGAAACAGCTTTACCGCCTGGAGAGGTTCAAGAATTGCAGGGAATTTTAGCGGAGTGGAATCAGCGGCTTGGCGAGTGGATGGAAGAAGAGGAATTAATGTCGAATGTCAGCGATTATTATTTCTTCGTTGTCCGCAGAGATCTTTGGCGCCGCCACTTGGTCAAAGCACTGAACCGTACGCAGAATAAAGCAGTTCGAAATATACTGAAGAGCTGGCAGAATTCATTCGTCACATTTGCTGAAGTGACTTCATCCGACGAGCAGGTCTATCATATGAAAGAAATCCTCGGTGAAGGGGAATATAGGTTGGCGAGGGAAGCCGGCGAGCCGGAAGATGTCCGTGTAGTTCTCGCGATTGTGCTGGAGGAATGGCGCAATGACGAGCGCTGGGTTATGCCGATTTCAGCGGTTGCCGTCAATAAACATATGAGCGATGAATTGGTGAAACAAGTCCGCAGTCTAGCAGAAAGCAGCGAGGAACAAAATAGTTTTGAATTCTTCAAAGACTATCTGCTCGATATTTACGAGTTTGTCTGCAAGCTCGATGCACAGACACTGTCGGAAGTCGTGGAGCAGAACTTCACACCTCTTCAGCAGGAAGTGGTCGAGATTTTGGATGCGCAGCTCGAAGATGTCGAATTGCTGCCGGGTGCTTATGAAATGCTGCTTTCCTTGATGGCCTATTACTTCGTGGAAAAACAGCCGAAATTCCGCAAGCCTGAAGTGCTCGCGGCTGCTGCGTTCCAGCTGGCTTCTGATGTCAGCATGATGCAGGAAACCTATACTCAGGGCGAAGTTTCTAAACTATTCGGAGTTTCCGTTTCTTCCTTCAAAAAACATACCGATGCGCTGTATGGCAAAATCGGCGAGTTGGAAGAAATGATGGCGCAGGGCAATGGCTCAGGTGCTCCCTACTATATTGGAACGGATCCGCGTGCCGACGAGCAGACAAGCTGGCAGATCCATATGCTTTCTGCAAACCAGAATTTCGAAACGATGGAGGAAGCGCAAGCCTATATCCAGCAGGCGATGCAGAAGCCGTTCGAGCCAGAAAATCGCCAGCAGGAATCCCAGATGCTTTGCTATATGGCCTATCACGCCGAGACGCCGGAACAGCGCACAGACTTCGCCGAGATGGCGTACGGCGCAGATCCGACGAACGTCGACGCATTATTGCTTCGTGCGGAGATGACCGATTCTGAAGAAGAACAGGACAAGCTGCTGAAACAGGCTATATTCTCCGGCGAGAAACAGTTTGACGATCGTGCAGAAGACACATGGGCATTCGTTACGAACCGTCCGTATTTGCGCGCTTTACTGACTTATGGTGTTTGGCTGTATGGTCGGGAACGCTACGGCGAATCAAGTGAAATCCTCCTCATTGCGCTGACCAGCGATCTGCACGATCACCAAGGTGTGCGCTATCTGGCCATTTCATCGCTGATTTATCAGAATGAAATCAAGCAGGCCGAGCAAGTGCTGGCTGCGTGTGCGGAGATTTCAGAACATGACGCCGCCTATCTGTATTTATCGTGGCTGATCGAGATGGAGAAATCTCAGGGGGCGAGTGAAATGAGTGCGGAACTGTTTGTCAAAGCGGAGCAGGCGAATCCTTATGTCGGCGCGCTGATTCATACGTCTGCAGAGAAGATGCCGTATCCGCGAGCAGCTGAAGTGAAGCCGGGCACTCCGGATGAAGCACAGTATATTTGGTTTTTGATGTAAGTTACAATAGCTGCTGCAGCTTGTCATGTTATGGACGGGCTGCGGTGGTTTTTTTGTTTTAGTACGCTGTTATTCATGGGCTGCAGTGTGTTGTTTAGGATGAAGAGTTGTTTTTTCATGAGCAGTCATTGAGACTGCGTTACTTATATGTAAGTAAAACAATAAACAAGAGACCTCTATAACGTAAGTTCAACATCGTTGCGAACAAGTGCGTCAAAAGTTCGGAATACATAGCTCTTTACAGGAATAGCATAGTATATTGTCGAACAGTTCTTATATAGGGCAACAGTGAAAACGATACAGATCAGGAAGGGAGACAGGCAAATGAAACTGACAAACTATATCGACGGTGCGTGGCAAAAAGAGAGTGTGGACTATACGGCGGTTTTGAATCCGGCAAACGGTGAAGAACTGGCGCAAGTTCCGCTTTCTACGGCAGAAGACGTGGAGAAAGCCGCAGCGGCAGCCAAGAAAGCGCAGAAGAAGTGGGCACTGGTGCCTGCGCCGAAGCGGGCGGACTATCTGTATGAAATCGGGCGCATCATGAAAGACCGCAAAGAGCATCTCGCGCAAGTGCTGACGAAAGAGATGGGCAAAGTAGTGGAAGAAGCGCGCGGCGAAGTGCAAGAAGGCATCGACATGGCCTATTATATGGCAGGCGAGGGGCGCAGGCTGTTTGGCGAAACGGTGCCTTCCGAACTGCAGGATAAATTCGCAATGAGCGTCCGGGCGCCGATCGGGGTCGTCGGGCTGATCACACCGTGGAATTTCCCGATTGCGATTGCCACGTGGAAGTCATTTCCCGCCATCGTTGCGGGCAATACATTCATTTGGAAACCGGCTACAGAAACGCCCTTGATGGCATATGAAATGTCGCTCATTTTCGAAGAAGCCGGCCTGCCGCACGGTGTCGCGAATATTGTGTATGGCGCGGGATCTGACGTCGGTACGGCAATGATTGAACATCCCGATGTCCGGGTGATTTCATTCACCGGCTCGACGGAAACCGGCAGGCATGTCGCAGAACTCGGCGGCCGTCACTTAAAGAAAGTATCGCTTGAAATGGGCGGCAAGAACGCGGTCATCGTGATGGACGATGCCGACTTGGAACTGGCGGTTGATGGCATTTTATGGAGTGCATTCGGAACGGCAGGACAGCGCTGTACCGCATGCAGCCGCGTCATTGTGCATAAAGATGTCAAAGATGAACTGCAAAAACGGCTCGTCGAAAGCATGAAAGAGCTGAAACTGGGTGACGGGCTCGATGAATCGGTAAAAGTCGGTCCGGTCATCAACGATAAAGCACTCGAGAAAATCAGCAGCTATATTGAAATCGGCAAGGGCGAAGGCGCGAAGCTGGTTGCTGGCGGCAATATGCTGAATGAAGGTGAATTCGCCAAAGGCCATTATTTTGAACCGACTTTATTCGCAGATGTGGCTTGGGACAGCCGGCTGGCGCAGGAGGAAATTTTCGGCCCGGTCGTCTCGCTGATCACGGTTAGCAGTCTTGAAGAAGCGATCGAGGTCAACAACAGCGTCGCATACGGCCTGTCAAGCTCGATTTTCTCGCAGGATGTCAATAAAGTATTCCAAGCGCAGCGGGACCTCGATACGGGAATCGTCTACATCAACGCGGGTACGACAGGCGCGGAAATTCATCTGCCGTTCGGCGGCACGAAGGGGACCGGCAATGGTCATCGCGATTCAGGCGTAGCGGCGCTCGATGTCTTTACGGAGTGGAAGAGCGTCTATATCGACTTTAGCGGCAGGCTGCAGCGTGCGCAGATCGATACGGACTAATAAACAGGAAGGGATGAGCAGATGAGAGTCGTAGTATTGGGTGCAGGACTGATGGGCAGGGAAGTCGTGCGGGACCTCGTGAAACAGGATGAGGTCAAGAAAGTCTATCTTGCGGACCGGGCGATTCGGCAGGCAGAGGATTTTGCGGAAGAGCTGATGTCGGATAAACTGGATATTTTATTGCTTGATGCGAACAATGATGTGCAGCTGAGTGACGTCATCGCGCTTGGGCACATCGTCGTCAATGCATTGTTTTATACATTTAATGAGCGGGTCGCGCAATGTGCGGTGGAGCGCGGCGTGCACGTCGTCGATCTCGGCGGCCACATCGGCGGGGCGACGGAGAAAGTTCTTGCGCTGCATGAACAGGCTGCCGCGAAAGGCGTGACGCTCATTCCCGATCTCGGCGTCGCGCCCGGCATGATCAACATTCTCGCGGGTTACGGTGTCTCAAAACTCGATGAGACCAATGAAATCCGGCTGTATGTCGGCGGGGTGCCTGTCAAACCGGAGCCGCCGCTCGATTATAATGTCGTGTTTTCATTGGAAGGACTATTTGATCACTATACCGATCCGTCGCGTGTCATCCGGGATAGAAAGGTGCTGGAACTGCCTTCGTTGACGGAAGTGGAGCCGTTGGAATTCGAAAGGTATGGAACGATGGAAGCATTCCACACGTCAGGCGGTACTTCGACGATGCTGGAATCGTTTTCGAATGTGACGACGCTCGAATATAAAACCATTCGCTATCCTGGGCACGCAGAAAAAGCCCGGCTGCTCGCGGAACTCGGACTGCTGAACCGGGAATCATCCATTTACGTCGACGGCAAACCGCTGCGTGTGCGCGATGTCATGATGGCGCATTTGACTCCTCGGCTGCGGCTTGGTGACAGGTCGGACGCGGTGCTGCTGCGCGTGATTGTCAGTGGGGAGAAAGATGGCAGTCCGAAGACCGTCACCTTCAATCTGATTACCGAAAAAGACCAGACGACGAATGAAACTGCAATGGCGCGGGCAACGGCAAATACGATTTCCGTCGTGGCACAGATGATCGGCAACGGCGTCATCACGAAACGGGGAGCCTGGCCGCCCGAACAGATTGTGCCGGGTGAGCTGTATATTGAAGAAATGAAAAAACGCGGCGTGGTGATTGAAGAACGATAGATTCATTGTAAAGGAGGACATTCAGATGGACTTTACATTTACAGATGAACAGAAGATGCTGCGGCAGACCGCCCGGCAGTTCACGGACGCGGAAATCATGCCGCATATTGCGAAGTGGGATGCGGAAGGCGGGTTTGATCCGGCGATTTGGAAGAAGCTAGCGGACCTCGGTTTCCTTGGCGTCTGTATTCCCGAGAAGTACGGCGGGAGCGGAATGGACTATAATTCATTGGCAATTCTTTGCGAAGAACTCGAACGTGGCGATACGGCATTCCGGACGGCAGTTTCTGTGCACACCGGCCTGAACTGCATGACGCTGCTGCAGTGGGGGACCGAGGCGCAGAAACATAAATACTTGGTTCCGCAGGCGAAAGGCGAGAAAATCGGCGCGTTCGGACTGACGGAGCCGGGTGCAGGGTCGGACGTGGTGGCGCTGCAGACGACAGCGAAGCGGGACGGCGACGACTATGTGCTGAACGGCCAGAAAACGTGGATTTCATTATGCGACACGGCGGACCATTTTCTTGTGTTCGCCTATACCGACAAGTCGAAAATGCATCACGGCATCAGCGCATTCATCGTAGAGCGGACGATGCCGGGATTTTCGTCGAAAGCCATCAAAGGGAAGTACGGCATCCGCGCGGGCAATACGGGAGAGCTGTTTTTCGAAGATGTCCGCGTGCCTGCCGCGAATTTGCTTGGTGAAGAAGGGGAAGGATTCAAGATTGCGATGGCGGCGCTCGATAATGGGCGGTTCACGGTGGCGGCGGGGGCGGTCGGTTTGATTCGGGCCTGTCTTGAAGCGAGCGTTGATTATGCAAAGGTGCGTGAAACATTCGGTGTGAAAATCGGCGGACACCAGCTTGTCCAGCAGATGATCGCGAAGATGGAGGCGGGTTATCAGATGAGCCGGCTCCTCGTCTACCGCGCCGGCGAGCTGAAAAATCGCGGCGTCCGGAATACGCGTGAAACGTCACTCGCCAAATGGCAGGCCTGCGATTTCGCCAATCAAGCCGCCGACGATGCCGTGCAGATTCACGGAGCCTACGGATATTCCGACGAATATCCAGTCGCCCGCTATTTGCGAAACTCGAAAGCGCCTGTCATCTATGAAGGGACGCGGGAAATCCATACGATCATGCAGGCGGACTATGTTCTCGGCGAACGCGCGGATAAACCGCTGAACCGCATGCTGCCGGCGTGGCGGCCGTGAGTGAATGAGCGCTTGGCAAGGCTCAATGAGCGCTCGGCGCGGAGATATGATCACGTAACAAGGTCCAATGAGCGCTTGCAGCAGTTCAATGATCATCCAATAAAAAAAACCAGCAAAGCCACGCGGGCCATGCTGGTTTTATTCGAATTTGGAACATCAGGAACCGACAAAGTTCCCGCCGTCGACGTGAATCGTCTGCCCCGTCATATAGCTCGAATCCTGCGACGCTAGAAACACATAGGCCGGCGCATTTTCGGCCGGCTGCCCTCGGCGTGCCATCGGGGTATCGGCACCATGTTCCGCCACTTTCTTCGCATCGAAAGTTGCCGGGATAAGCGGCGTCCAGATAGGCCCCGGCGCGACTGCATTCACACGGATGCCTTTATCCACCAGGCTCAATGCCAATGAACGCGTGAAGCTTGTGATCGCGCCCTTTGTTGCGGAATAATCGAGTAGGCCGGGCGAGCCGTTGTACGCCGTAATGGACGAAGTGTTGACGATGCAGTCGCCTTTCTTCATATGATTGACTGCAAGCTTCGACAGATAGAACAGGCCGAAGAAGTTCGTCTCAAACGTTTCCTTCAGCTGATCGGCGGTAATATCCTCAATGGAATTCTGCGGAAACTGCTTGCCGGCATTATTGACCAGCACATTCAGCTCGCCGAAATCCTCAACGAACTGCTTGATCAGCTGCTCACAATTCGATTCCTGACTGATGTCGACCTGATATTTTTTCGCCTTGCCGCCATACTGCTCAATCAATTCTACGGTTTTATCTGCGTCTTCATCTTCCTGATCAGCCAAATAAGCAATCGCCACGTCCGCGCCTTCCTTGGCGAACGCCACAGCGACTGCGCGTCCGATTCCGCTGTCACCGCCCGTGATGAGCGCTTTCTGGCCTTTCAGTTTATCCGCACCTTTAAAATCCGGGTTGTCATAAATCGGCATCGGGTGCATTTCCTCTTCCACACCCGGCTGCTCGGACTGCGTCTGGCCGGGAACCTGTTCATCAATTTTCTCGTAACGATCTTTTGCCATCGTACATCCTCCTCCATATGAGTTTCTATCCGTAGTATTCCCGCCGCGTACACAGACAAACATGCAAATAAAATCCGAAAACTCTGGAATTTTATTGGAATAGGGCAGGGTGTGTAGTAAAATGATGGAAAGCTCGGCGTACTGAACGGTTGAGTCGGAGCGAAAGGAGTTACTATGACAGAATATTTTAGAAAAAGAATCGGTTCTTATCTATTTATCATCATTGGATTACTCATCGGTTTCATAGTTTCCGGTCTTACGATGCAGCAACCGGACTATAAATCTGGAATATTGGCAGTGGCGATCGGATTGTTCATTGGGGAATCACTCATGTTTTTGACATGGATGAAAAAGAGAAGGCAGACTGACCATATAGAATAAAAGGGATTGAATATGTTTCCGGAGATAGAGACTGACAGCTTACGATTGAGACAAAAGAAAACAGCTAATACAGCGGCGTTTTTTATTACTCTTTTAAAGACACGACTACCCGTTACTATGGCCAAGATTCGTATCAGCATATAGAGAAGTGGGGATTTTTGGACGGCTTCTGGCCGAGAATCGATGAGGGGAAAGAACGGGGTGACTGGATGTTGAAATCATTAAAGCTTTCTTTTGTGCTGCTCCTCTTCATCCTGCTGTCCGGATGCAGCAATATAGCGAAATATGATAATGATGAGCCAGCAGCCATTGTAAAAGGGCAGGAGATCACGGTCGGGGATCTGCGGTTTTTATTTCCGGATAAAAAGGTGCTAGATTATTTGGATGGGGCCATAAAATTAGAACTAGTGAAACAGGAAGTGAAGAAACTGGATCTTGATATTTCAGCGCATCTGGATCCAGAAGATAACGGGTTTGCGGTACTGCCTCCGGCGGATACCGAAGATCCGAATGGCCGGCAGCTGCGTGAATATGCTGAATCGCAGGCCAAAAAGCTTCATATGGAACCGGAAGAGTTTCAACGGCAATACGCCAGGAGAATCAATGAACAAAATGCGTATATGATGACGTATTTGGAGGAGAAATTAGGACCGTATCATTATGAAGAGGGTGAGACGGTAGATTTCAATGAGGAAGCCAATCAGTTATTAGAGGATCTGGCTGAGGGGAATCAGGTTGAAATTGAGGTGTTGATTAAGTAGGCTGTTCATTAATTGGGCCAATTTGAAGCACTCAAAAGAAGATTTGAAGAGTGATAAAATGAGTAGGGATAACGAAACTCCTGAAGAAAGGCGTGAAAGATTAAGGCAGAAGGAATTGAAGAACCCGGCCAGCAGTATTCACGGAAGCGTACTTTCTGATTTAGTAGGTGGCTTAGGTTGGAAAGGCACTGGGCTGATGATTCTTGTATTAATAATTGGCTTTATGATATTCGCAATCTTCTTTCGTTAACAGGCGCATTTATTGGAAGATAACTTCTCCTGAATGGTGCCAATTTCAGCATACAACTTTGAAAAACGTCATGAAGTGAATGAACTATCCTATGATATATGAACACTGATACAATAGAGATGAAAACAAACGAGGGAGGGGTGTTATTTATGAATGAAAATTCACGTGAAGAACGCCGAAAGTAAGTGGAATTTGCAGTTGGAATACCCTCAATTGACGGTGGAATGCCAAGTGCATTTAAAAAAATCAAGTATCATCAAGCCAATTAAAGCAATCGATTGTTGAAAAGTATGTTCTACAATATTGAACAACAACCATTAACATAAATTTGGAGGCGTTACTAATATGAAGCAATCGGGGACGCTATACTTCTTCTGCGGGAAAATGGGCGCAGGAAAATCAACTATTCAAAACAAATAGCAATAGATAAAGATGGAGTCCTATTATCTGAAGATGAATGGCTTTCATCTCTTTATCCTAATCAAATCGAATCATTTGATGACTATCTGAAATTTTCAGCGCAGATTAAGCCGCTGGTGAGAAAGCATGTACAAAATATATTAAGCGTAGGTACAGACGTAGTGATGGATTTTCCAGCTAACACTCAAAAGCAGCGGAAGTGGTTTTTGGATATGGTGTCAGATATCAATGCAAGCCATCAACTAATTTTCCTTAATCTAACTAACGAGCAATGCTTGCGTCAAATTGCACAAAGGCGTAACGAACAACCCGAAAGAGCAGATTTTGATACGGAAGCAGTGTTTACACATGTCACAAACTTTTTTGAAGTACCAGAAGCATCCGAGGGTTTAAATATTTTAGAGTTTAGTGGAAAAGAATAACAAGGAGTTCACCACAATACTGTGTTGTATATCAACAGAAAAGCGCATATAGGCAATAACTTTAGAAATAGAAACCTAGGGAGATGGAGGGAGCGAAAACAAACTGAACAAACTGCCGCTATACGCACGAGTCAATAAACAGAAATTTTTAATGAACGTGCTATATTATTAAAGAGCGCTGTGAACAGAATAATGGATCGCAATAATTTATACAGATTAGTGGATGAATTGTCCGAAGAAAAACTGCCTGGTCTCCATAATCTCTTCCGTCATTTATTTGATGAAAAGGAATTGGAGTTAAATTAGTGAGCCGCGGCGACAATTATAAATACTAAACGAACGCCTTCTTTCATCTAAAGAAGGCGTTCGTTTAGTAAAGAAGCTTATATGACAGATAAGGAGGTAGGCCATGGGAATTCATTTTGAAAAATTAAAAGAGCCGACGGAAGCAGTAGTAGAACTATTTAACCGTTGGCGGCAAGACCCCGACTTTGTTTCGAAAACCGAGCCGAATAGGGAACCTAAGAAGCCGGAGAAGACTGAAGAGATTACGTTGCAAGGTTTGGTGGAGAAGTTGGAATATCAAGAAATCTTTCTGATCTGTGAGGGTGACCGGATTATAGGCGATGTCAATTATATGGTGGACCCAGATCATTTGTTCAAAAAAGAAGAGGGAACGGCGTGGATCGGAATCTCAATCGGAGAAGCTGCCGGGCGCGGAAGAGGAATTGGTTCTCAGGCAATGCAGTTTATCGAGGAGCAGATTCAGATGAATGGCTTGAAACGTATTGAATTAGGCGTGTTCGAATTTAACACGGCAGCCTGGAATCTGTACCGGCGGCTCGGTTATAAGGAAATTGGCCGGATCAAAGAATTTACATATGCGAACGGAAAAATGTGGGCGGATATCCGGATGGAAAAATATTTGTGAATGCGAGACTTCTACATAAATTATACCCCGGCAAGCAAATGAAAATCCATTTGCCGGGGCTTTTTCGATGAAACCGCACGTGTTACAATAAGGCAGTCAACTATTCTATAACAGCTAAGGAGTGCGATCTTCATGAATTTCGAACCTTCCAAAAAAATGTCCATCTTTCCGCCAGCCATCTTTGGTGAACTGAAAGCCGCCGCGGCGGACAAACAGGCGACCGGCGCGCAAGTTATCGATCTGAGTCTCGGCAGTCCCGATCTCCCGCCGGATGAACGCGTGCGCCAGGCATTGTCCGAGCAAAGTGCGAAAGCCTCGTCCTACGGCTATACACTGGGCGGAACGAAGCGGTTCCATGAAGCAGTCGCAAATTATTATCAGCGCCGGACCGGTGTCGACATAGATCCGAACACGGAAATTCTGCAGACAATGGGCTCGCAGGAAGGCCTCGTTCATTTGCCGCTTGCGTTCTGTGATGAAGGAGATTATGTCTTAACAACTAACCCGGCGTATGTCGCATATGAAGCAGGCATCAAACTGGCGGGCGCCGAGCCGTATTACATGCCGCTGCTCGCGGAAAACGGTTTTCTTCCCAATCTGAATAAAGTCCCGGAAAATGTAGCGAAACGGGCAAAATTAATGATCCTGAACCTGCCGGGCAACCCGGTCCCTGCAATGCCGAATGAAGCCTTCTTCGAGGAAGTCGTCGCATTCGCAAAGAAACACGAAATCATCGTCCTGCATGACGCGGCCTACTCGGAATACTATTTCACAGGCGACCGCCCGGCAAGTTTCCTGACCACGCCCGGCGCAAAAGAAGTCGGTATGGAAATTAATTCGCTGTCGAAAAGCTTCAGTCTCGCGGGTGCGCGGATTGCATATTTTGTTGGCAACGCAGAAATGATCAAAGTGCTCCATGAACTGAAATCCAATCTCGACTACGGCACATTTGGCCCGATCCAGGAAGCTGCGGCTGTCGCGCTGGATCACGGCGAGGAAATCACAGATCGTCTGCGAGCGGAATTCTCCAAGCGCCATCATACGTTAATGAATGGGCTCGCAAAACTCGGCTGGGAAACAACACCGTCTGAAGGCGGCATGTTTGTCTGGGCGAAGTATCCGTTCGCGATGGACGACAAAGAATTTGTCTTTGAAGCGATCAGACAAACCGGCGTCGTCATGGTTCCGGGCAGCATCTTCGGCACAGCAGGAGAAGGCTATGTGCGGATCGCGCTGGTGCAGAAAGTCGAATTGATCGAACAAGCGCTGGAATTGCTGTCGGAGCTGTCGGTGGTGCAAACCTCCATTTGATCGGTGCCGAACTTTGCTCCTGAAACCCTGCTCCTGTTAGGTGCCTGTGTGCGAAACTTTCGTGATTATTTAAACAAACATGAAAGTTTAAATATTCGTGTTTGTTTCGCACACAGGCACTTTCTCACACTCTCTCATAAACCTTCAGGCAGCAGATAGGCGAGAATTATATACGCTATCAAGCTGGGAAAAAAGACAAGGAACATGATCCTTACAACGAGGGAAGAAAGGCCGAAATACTCGGCAATCCCGCCGCAAACGCCGGCCACTACTCTGTCGGTTGACGACTTGCTCAATCTTTTCTGCATATCGATAGCTTCCTTTTACTTGTAATCAGCAGAAATCCATGCAACTTTTAATAATAAAACAATCAATAATTATCAATCACCCCGCCCAATGAAACAGCTGTCACAAAGGGCTTGTCGATCAGGTCCGCAATTTCCTCCTTCGTGCCGTAAACGACTACGCCAAGTATTTCTGCCTCTTCAATTTTTCTATCTTTCATCCGGTCGTAAGCATCCGTATGTTCCTGGAATCCGCTCGCTTTCAATAGTTTTAAGAACTCTTCGTAGTCATACGCTAAATCGTTTGCAGAGAAATATCGGTCATTGATGGAAAAGCCCAATGCATTACTTTCTCGAATGAAAGTAGAAGACCAATCGTTTTCCTTGGCTTCTTGCTGGAATTCATTGATTTGAGTGTCACTGTAGGTGTTTAGCCAAAACCATGTCAATTCCGGCAGCTCCATGAAAGGCAGCTCGCTCGGCTGATACGGCTGGTCGAAAGAAAGAGCCACCTCGAAGATCTTATCGCCGGGCATATTCGAAATTAATTCGTCGTCATGTTTATATTCCTTATACGTGACACTTGGATGGAAAAACAGCAGCTCTCGCCAGCCATTTTCTTTATAGGCAAACTGCCAGTCCTCTCCTGTCGTCCCGATACTACCGCCTCTGCCCCTCGAAATCAGAACAGAAGGGATGAGTCCGAATTGATATTGTTTCTGTTCAATGACAACTGGTTTGATTTTCATATCTTTTGACACTTTATACGTGCCCATCCCGCCTAAAATTCCTGTTGAATCAACAGTTTCGCTAATATAGCCATTCGGTGTACTCAGTCGGACATAGGCATCCCATTGCTTAAACGCTTTTTGGCTGAAATAGGCGGAAACAGCGAAATTGGCTATAATCAGCCCAATAAACACGAGAACAGACACGACAATAATGGTAAGTATAGACTTCCGTTTTCCTTTTCTCACTGCCTTTTTTATTTTCTTCTCATCAAACAATTCATCCAGCTCATCATTCATGCAAATCCCTCCACTTCTTCTGAAATTCTCTCCTGGCCCGGAATAAATACGTCTTGACCGTAGCTTCTTTCATCCCCAGCAGCAAAGAAATGTCTCGATAACTCAATTCTGCTTCATATTTCAAAAGCAGCAGCTGTTTAAAGACTTCCTGGATCTGATCCAGAGTCCTTGCGATCTCATATCTCATTTCGCCGTGCAATATAATCGTTTCGGTGTCATCTTCATTCGCAAAATTGTTCCAGAAAAGATGCTCATCCATAAACACCACTTGCTCTCGTCCTTTTTTCCTCAGCAATTTTTTAAATTCATTCATAGCAATCGTGAAAATATAGGCCAGAGCTTTCTCCGAAGGAACTCCGCTGCTATACGCAATATATTTGGAATAACTCTCCTGCACGATATCCTCCGCATCTTCATGATTGCAGCCGTTCTTCCTCAAATAAAAATAAATCATTCTTGCCTGTTTCTCATAAATTTTCAACAGCAGCTTCGAGTCCATAGCTCCTCCTCTCTCACGACCTTCACTATTAAAGAGTCCCACGCCGTTTAAAAGTTTACAAGAGAAGCATAATTTTTTTTTGCCGGTGCCCACTAGCCTTGCATGACAGTATAACTTATCCTTCCAACCCTTTTTATGGATTGCATTCACAATAATTATACAAAAAAGTACTCCTTCAGTAGAATAGATACTGATAACCAAATCAGTTCCCTACACTACAAATGAAGGAGTACTTCTATGAAAAGTGTAGACCAAAACATCGTCGCTCGTCAATGCTTGTCCAATTTGCCACCAAGTAAGCTAGCGTGTCCATTAGTCAATTATGACTATGACAAGCTAACCGATTATTCTTTAGTCAAATCCTTAATCTTGCCAATGTTTTACACTGGGAAAGTTGGGAGATGATCGAGAAAGGGATTCGATCCAAAGCGTTCTTTCAAAGAGAGTTGGAAGTGGAGTCCATTAGCGGTTCACAGTTAAGTCGACGGCTTGCCGTGTTAGACACCCAAACATTGGCCGATCTACTTGGGGCGTCGGCAAAGAAGTATTGGATGTTCCGTGGGAATGGATCAAGCAAAAGACAGAATAGAGGCATCCTTAAACTGATTGACTCCTCCTATATCAAGCTGCCCCAAAACGCATCCGACTGGGCGGCGGTAAGCAAGGATTCCAGCGGCGTGAAGATTCATACGAGGCTAGCTGTTGCATCAGCCGATGAAGTCTTCCCGGAGAAGATGATTCCCTCCACTCCCAATGTCGCAGACATTGAGGCAGCCAATTACCTTTATAGACGCCACAGACGCCATCTATATTATGGATAGAGGGTATGGACACAAAACAAAAATGGGCGGTTGGCTAGCGCAAGACATCGATTTTCTGGTCAGAGTTCGAAAAAGTTTTAGATACAAGTTCTTGGATTATGAAGCACCAACTGAAGGGAATGTCCAACAATTTGACATGGTTTCCATACAAACCCGACCAGAAAAACTCCGGCTAATCAGGTTTACTTATCACGAGGGAACGACCTTTATACTGCTTACAAATCGATTGGATTTGACCGAAAATGAGATAATGGAACTGTATAAGAACCGCTGGTACATCGAGCTTTTCTTTATGTGGCTGAAACAGCATGTGAAACTTGATCATATGCGTAGTCATTCACCGAAAGGGATTTGGGATCAACTTCTAATTGCTCTTATTACCGTGGGGTTGACCGAAATCATGCGCGTCGAAAAAGAATTAACATCACAGACGGCATGGGAATTCCACCGCCTCATCCAGCTCTATTTATTGGATCCATGGGAGAGAGTGGTAGAGGAGTTAAATCGGGAAAAAAAGCCTAGCAAAGGAAGACAGAAATCCCGAGACAGTCCAAAGAAGGAACTGGATTATGGTAAGAACTTCGCGATAGTGGATCCAATTTCGAAAGAACGTTTCTTGTAAAGGTCTCTAGAAATGGAAAAGAAGGGAATCTGGTTAACGTACTACCAGACCCCTTTTTTGCGCCATTTTATTAAAAATAATGTAATTTGGGTGATATATTGGAAAACATTTAAGACTAGGAGGTACCGCTTTGACTTCCTTGAATGGAGGTTTTATTGTTTTAGAAATCAGCTGGAGTTTTTGATTAGAAACTGCTCAGGTGATGTTTTATCGACCATACGTATAAAGCTAGATTTGATTCACACTGTCAATTTCAAAATATACATACTGAAAACAGAACTCCAATACTTATTGCCCGGGTTGATGCTTTAGTCTATATAATAATGGCGATATTATACAATACATTAAAAAGTACTAAAGTATAATAAATAAAAAGGAGGAGTAGCTAATGAAAAGAAAGACTTTTAAAGCTTATATTGACGAAGATACGCGTATAGAAGCCTATCAGTTAAAAGGTAATGTACAACCTTTCCCCAATCATTTTCATGAGCATTATACCATCGGTTTTATCGAACGGGGACATTGTTTAGTTTCCTGCAAAAATCAGGAATATACCTTCTCTAGTGGAGATATTATTTTGCTGAATCCCTATGATAATCATACTTTTATACCAAAAGGAGATGAAACTATCCTATATAGAGGATTCATAATTCACCCGGAGGTTATGGAGGAACTGATACTGAAGGTTACAGGGCAGAATCATCTTCCAATTTTCCCAAAGACGTTGGTCCGTGATGAGGAATTATCTGATTGTCTCCGTAACCTATTCCATATGATCGTCAATGGCTTTAGTGAAATTGAAAAAGAAGAAAGCCTGTTCTTTTTGGCGACTATTTTAATAGGAAAATACAGCCAGTCTTTTGAAAAATGTTTACTTAAGTGTCAGGAAGAAGTTGAAAGAGCCTGTGATTTTATCAATCGTCACTATACAGAGAATATAACTTTAGAACAAATATGCCAATATGCAGCATTGAGCAAGTCCACCCTTTTAAGGGTATTTACAAAAGCAAAAGGGATTACCCCTTATAGATATATGATCACGATAAGAATTAGTAAGGCAAAAAAGATGCTTGAACAGGGTGTTTTGCCTGTAGATGCTGCATTTAAAACAGGTTTCTCTGACCAGAGCCATTTCACGAATTACTTTACTACCTTTATTGGAATATCTCCTGGTGCATACAGGAATCTAGTTATCTCCTGAAGGAGCAAAGTGCAATCATCATTAAAATGTAGGTGAATTTAATGTTACGAGGAGATAAGATAATGAAATTACTTGATTTGAATAAAGTTTATCAAAGAAGAAATACGGATAGCGTGAAATGGGATCATATGGATTTTATGGATGAACGGACATCGGAAACTACCTTGCCGCTTTGGCTGTCGGATATGGAATTTAAAGTAGCCGATGAAATAGTCGATGCAATGAAAAATAGAGTCGAACACGGTTTTTTTGGACAGTCAATGCCCGGCAACGAATATTTGGATGCGATATGCGGTTGGTATCAGCGTCGTTTTAATTGGACAATTGATAAGAATTCTATTTTTTATTCCCCAGGAATTTTACCTGCAATCGGTTTTGCAATCGCAGCACTTACCAAACCAGGAGACGGTGTTATCATTCAACCGCCTGTATTTTATCCTTTTTCTGAAATCATCAAAGGACAAGGCAGAACAATAGTCAATAATACATTGATCAATGAGAATGGGGATTATAAAATTGACTTCGCTGACTTACAGGAAAAAGCAAGTGATCCCAATAATAAAATTCTACTCTTATGTTCGCCGCAAAATCCTATTGGACGAGTTTGGACGAAAAGTGAGTTGGAACAAATAGCAAGTATCTGTGAAGAAACAAACACATATATATTTGCCGACGAAATTCATTGTGATTTAATCCGAAAAAATGTCCAGCACTTTCCAATCCAAACCATTACAGATTATAAAAATATTATTGTAGCGGTGTCCCCAAGTAAAACCTTTAACACTGCCGGATTACCGATTGCCTCGATTATAATTGATGATAACGAGTTAAGGAAGATCTGGTTGAGTGAAACAAAAGGCAAGTATTATATTCGTTTTGCTCCACCGTTGGATATGGTGATGTCAAAAGCTGCATATACGCAATGTGAATATTGGCTGGAACAAGTATTGGAGTATATAGAAGATAATTATGACTTTATGGAAAAATACTTAACAGAGCATTTGCCGAAGACTGGCTTTAAGAAACCAGAGGGAACCTATTTGGCTTGGGTGAATTTTGGAGCATATGTAGATCATGAAGAACTTTTGGAAACTTTAATTTCAAAATATGATCTGTTAATTGAAAGCGGTGTCATTTTTGGGGGACCAGGATTTGGATACTTCAGATTAAGTATTGCATGCCCGAGATCTCAGCTGGAAGAAGGACTGAGCAGAATTGTTGCGGCGATCACAGATTTAACGTAATGCCCAGAGGGGCTTCGGTAATTGGATCATTTCAAGATTGGTAAAATACCTAAAGATTGTAACGTTTGTTTATTCAAACTGGGGGGGTAAAAATGGATATCAATGAAATAGTTAGAACGTTAGATAACTTCGCATGGGGTCCAGTTCTTGTTTTTCTTTGTCTTGTAAGCGGTATTTTCTTCTCGGTTTTAATGAAGTTTCCACAGATCCGAATGATAGATCAAATGGTGTCAAATCTTTTTGGAGGGAAAAATTCTAAAAGTGGATTAACTCCCTTCCAAAGTTTTTCGATTGCTCTAGGTGGGCGTGTTGGTACTGGTACAATCACAGGTACTGCTGGTGCGATTCTTATGGGAGGACCCGGTTCAATATTTTGGATGTGCGTTATGACACTATTCGGCTCCATGTCAGCACTTATTGAGTCTGTACTGGCACAAACTTATAAAGAAAGAGTAAAAGATGAATATGTTGGTGGTCCAGCTTTCTATATTGAAAAAGGTTTAAAATGGAAACCATTAGGTGTTGTTTATGCTATATATGCAATTATTTTCCTGATCATCTTTACTGCGTTACAAGCAAACTCCTTCACATCAGTCGCTAGTGTCAGTTTTAATGTGCAGCCAATTATTATTGGAACGGCATATGTTGTGTTATTGGCGTTAGTCATATTTGGCGGCTTCAAAAGAATCGGAAAAGTTGCTGAAATCATTGTTCCTTTTATGTCGGCAGGTTACATTTTACTGGCTATTATTATGTTTGCCGTAAATTATACTGAAATCATTAGCGTGTTCGCAATGATTTTCAAATCTGCTTTTGGTCTTGATGCAGCTTTTGGTGGTTTAGTTGGTAGTTCGATTTCTTGGGGAGTGAAACGTGGAATATTCTCGAATGAGGCTGGACTAGGTACAGGGGCAATGGTAGCAGGTACCGCAGAAGTATCCCACCCTGCTAAAGCAGGATTTGCACAAGCATTTTCTACAATTGTCACTATTTTTATCTGTCTTGCAACAGCATTCATGATTTTCTCAGCAAGTAGCTTTAACGTTGAAAATCCAAATGGTGGTTTTTTAATTGAAAATGTTCCAGGTGTAGCCAGTGGTGAATTTACAGCAACAGCAATTAGTAATTTCATTCCCGGTTTTGGCGGTATCTTTATTACTATTGCGATGTTCTTATTTACGTTTACCACAATCCTTGCTTATGTAATTTATATTAAATCAAATGTTGTCTACTTGTTAAGAGGAAATATTCAGGGTCGCAAATATAACAAAATAATATTAACACTCAATATTTTTATTCTAGCTATGGCTTTTGTTGGTCCACTTGTATCAGCCGACCTTGTATGGAATCTTGGATCCGCACTATGTGGTTTTCTCGCAATGATCAACACGATTTGTATATTACTTCTTACAAAAAAGGGTGTTTTAATTTTCAAGGATTATGAAAAGCAACTAAAAAAAGGAGTCGATCCAATATTTATTCCATCTACTATTGGAATTAAAAATGCAGAGTTATGGGATGAAATTACTGCAGAAAACTACTCCGAAGAAGTAAATGCTTACAATAAAGCTTTTAACATTCATCCAAAAGATTCTACTGATTCTAATACTTAACCAAAAGTTGGTATTCTAATTAAAATAGATTTGACTATTAGTATAGAACAGGATTGGGGAGATTTTCTTTCCTAGTCTTGTCTTTTTTTTCCGTTTGAGTCCACAATTCTATAGGAATATTTGATCACATTTACGATGTTTGTCAGCTTACTTCTACTTGGAACCCTAAAGTGGAACATAGTGGCATGTACCTGTGTGATAAAAAGGAGTATTTTGAGAATATTTATTATACAGATTGGATATCGTTAGACTGATGATTCTTCCACTGAGAAGGCGTAAAGAAGATATTCCGCATGTCGTCAGACGCTTTAGTATGTTTTTTAAAAGAATCCTTGCGTTTTTACTGTAGCTGGCGAGCATATTTTTAGTTTGCTGGTAATGGGAAAGCATTTGAAGATGATTTTCTCGTCCGATGCCGGAAGCTTTGTAGCCGCAGAATGAAGCATGTGCCGGATATGCATGATAGCAGTTCGTCCACACACGGCCTGCTTGAATCCCGCGCCTTCTTGTTTTCCGATATTTTAGTAGGAAATAATTTTCTCCAACTGTTCACCAGATGCCTGTGCCCATGCATAAACCGGACTTTCTGATGCTTGTACCATATCGCTTCACAATCCAGACTTTCATAATTAGATGTTCACAGCGTCTGATTCGGCTACTCCTCCCTTCAATCTTCTAACTGAAAACGCTTACTAGTATGTATTGCAAAAACCATGCCAAGTTCATAAAGTGCGAAATGTTCAGTTCTTTACTGGTAGACATGCGATTTTCAGCCGTGAAATTGGCTGATCTGCCGTCTTTTCGGCTACCTTAGACAAAATACCGTCCTCGAAAAGCGTACCTGACACGAGGGTATCCACTAGCGTTGCATAAGTTGCATTAAATACAACTTATCACTAGTGTTGTATTAAAATAACGAGTTGGAGTATTGAATTCTGAATACTCTTTACCTAATCTTTTCCACAAAAAAATCCTTTACAATGGGTTGGAGGCAGTAATCCATCCAAATCCAAAATAAAGGACAATCTCATGGATAAGATTACACGAAAAACTGCATTTGAGCAATCCGCTGCTATTTATTGGACCCATTATCAGTGATCCGAGCGAGCTGATGGCGAAAATCGGCTCATTCATTCCGCTCACAGCACCGGCTGTCTGGATTATGCGCCTGTCATTTCTAGAAGAGTGGCCGTGGCTCGAAATCAGCATCAGAACTGCCATTTTATTCGCCGCAATCTGGCTGACCATGAAAGCGGCAGGGATAGTCTTTAAAGTCGGTATCTTGATGTACGGCAAAATGCCACACCGAAGGAAATTTGGAAGTGGCTGTGGGTATAAAATTTGCGGTGCCTGTGTGCCAAACTAATCATGAAAGTTTAAGTATTCATGTTTGTTTCGTGCACAGGCACGTTTTTAAAGCGTATACAGTTCCATTATTTTATTGTTGGGCAATTTACTCGGGTCGCTCATATCAACAAAATAGGGCAGCTGCCATTGTTGGGTTTTTATAGCTTGCTTACTAGTGGGGTGGTCCCAGCTAGGATAAACTCTTATTGCCATTTTCCCTTTTGCAGAACTGGATCGGAGTATATTCTGTGTGACAAGCAACTCTTTTGAAAATATAAATTGGCCAAACTTATTTTCTTCAGCAAAGACAGTGATGACTAATAAATCAGGCGCATCTTCATGAGCAAACGGCTGATTTTTATTATTTTCATCTTTTTCCCAAAACGCGACAAACTGTCCTGCTTTTGCGGGAGTAATATTTGCCACTCTGAAACGAACTGTTTTAGAAGATAATTGAAAAGTACCCGCACCGTACTTGGAATTTTGTTTTTCTTCCTGAACTGTATTTACAAGTAAATTATTTGGCTCGTAAATCATTTTATTGACATAATCTAATGCTGTATAAAAGTCATTCATTGCTCTGCCCCTTCATTTGCGTGATGCACAGACTACTGTGTAAGTGTGGAATTTCGCGATTGCTTGCGATGCCTGTTTGCTAAACAATCATGTTAGTTCGAACTTTCACGGTTATTTTGTGCACAGGTACATAATATCGAAGTGTCACGTAAAATACAACGGCTTACTATGCAGTGTATTTGACTGTGATTTCTCACTGTATTATTGTATAATTTTTAGTAGAAGAAGCATACTATGAAGGAGATGATAAAAGTGGGGTTGCATATAATGGATAAACCAAAATTCACTGTAGACCAGGTTGTTCCTGCATCACAAGCTGCTAAAAGATTTGCGGAAGTGCGGAGAAATGCGAAAACTAGTCCGCAATTTATATCTCAAAATAATAGTATTGATTCAGTTGTTCAAAGTTATGAAGACTATGAAAAAATGTATATGGAATTGGAAAGTCTGCGAGAACTTTTTTTGAATTTGAACCTTTCTGATCGCATTCAAAAGGCCGATTTAAACCCTGAACTTCGTTTTACTCTCGAGGACGTAATGGGTGAAAAGAATTTCGCTGAATTTCAAAAGATTGATCCGAATTCTATTTCAGATGAAGACTTATTTGAGTAACGTATGGAAAAGATATTTGAAGTTGTATTCATAGAGGAAGCAAAACAGGATTATCGGAAATTAGATGGTTCCGAAAAAAAGTACGTTGATGTCGCACTTGCCAAGATTAAGTTCCGTGCCGATGAACTTGGCGAAGAACTAACTAAAATGGGGAACATTAATTTAATAGGGTGCAAAAAGATTAAGTTCAGGAAAATAGGAATTCGATTAGTCTTTAGGATAATGGGTGATCAAGTTGAAATAGCAGAGATTATTTCAATTGGTAAACGCAAAAATGAAGAGGTTTATAAAAATGCTGCGAAGCGTTTAGAAAATATGAAGTAACATCTGTGGAATCAAATTTGATTTTCATAGGTGTTTTTATTTTGCCTATATCACACTGTCGTCATTGTCCAAACAAACATGAAAGTTTAAACATTCACGATTGTTCCGCGCACAGGCACCTCAAAAGTAGGGATCCCAAAAGAAAGGGTATCCCGAAAGATAAATGGGTCAAAATCAGCTCGACAGTCGTCTAATCAATGAAAGGAGGCAAAACCGATGCAATATGATGAAGGAGAACTGGATAGAAGAGAGTTGCTGGACTCATTCATCCGCGATTACGGTGACGATCTGAAACGTATTGCCTATCTGTATCTGAATGATCTGGCAGAAAGCGAAGATATCGTACAGGAAGTGCTGATTAAAAGTTATCATCAGCTGGACAGTTTCCGTCATGAGTCCAGCTATAAAACCTGGCTCATTCGCATGACGATCAACCAATGCAAAGATCATAAAAAGCGCTGGAGTGTGCGCAATATCTTCTATAAACAGGAAGTGCCGGAAGTACGCGACCGAAAACTGACGGAGACGGACTACATACAAAAAGAATCTTCCAATGAAATGTTGCAGCAGCTTGCCAGGCTCGCACCTAAACATAAAGAAGTGCTCATTCTCTATTATTATGAAGAACTCACCATGCAGGAAATCAGCGACGTCCTGCAGATTAACTATAACACCGTAAAATCCAGGCTGCTGCGCGGCAAACAGGTGTTAAAAGAAAAACTCGAAAGGAGCGAGGGCCATGGATGAATTCGATCGCAGGCTTTCCAATGAAATGAAAAAGAGAACGGAGGGGATTTCATTGTCCGATAAGGAAAAACAGCAAATTCACCGGCAGATCAACCGGACGTCCTTCAAAAATAAAAAACGCGGCGTCATTATCTGGACTGTTGCCGCAGCTGCCGTTGCACTGTTCATTGTACTGGTACTGCCAATGCTGCAGGAGCAGATGCCGAACGAGCAGAGCGCGGCGTATCATGTGGAAGACTTAGAAGGGATTTCATTATCTATAGAAGAAGCGGCAGTGCATGACAATGGAGAAATCGCCTATTTTGTAGAAATCAACAACGATACGTCGGGCACAATCCGGGAAGGCACCCTGTCGATCAGCTACGACCTATTGCTGCCGAATGGTTTCGAAGAGAATCCGTTCAAGCAGTCGGAAATGGTGCCAGGTGATATTTATCCACGCTCGAAAACGAGATTGAAATTTGCTGTGGATCCTACTGTTTTTAAAGAGGAAAGAATAGACTTGAGCGGTATTTCTATGGAATTGGTCGGCTACTGGAATAAACTCGAACCGCAGGCACGCTTTCAGGTCGGTCAATCCACGTCAGTAGTCAGCTCGGACGGCTCATCTAATTGAGCCGTCCGATTTTTTTACATAAAACACTTGCAACTTCCTCACTTCCGGTGTAATATAATGACCTAGTGACCGAAATCGTTTTACAGTCATTACATAAGGTGAGGTGAAGAAGTGGACCGCAGACAGGAAATTTTATTGGCAGCAGAGAAATCATTTTCTTTATTCGGCTATAAAGCCACTACGATGGATCAGGTTGCAAAAATTGCCAATGTCGGAAAAGGCACCATCTATACATTTTTCGCCAACAAAGAAGAACTGTTTCACGCGATTGTCCGGCAAATGATCGAAGAAATGCGGCGGGTATCCGATGAATGTGCGATCGAAGGTGCTTCATTCGAAGTCAATGCACATGCGCGGCTCATGCAGCTATTGAAGTTTAGAGAAACACATCAACTGTATGTCAAATTGATCGAAGAAGAAAAAGAACTCCGGACACCAATGGTCGGGGAAGTGCTGGCGTCGATCGAGCAGGAAATCATCGAATATGTCCGGCAGAAAATTGAGCGCGGTATTGCAAAAGGCGAACTCAAGCCCTGCAACAGCGAGTTGGTAGCATATTTATTATTCAAGTCCTATCTGGCACTTGTCATCGACTGGTCGAAAACACATGACCGGCAGCTGACAGAAGAAGAAATCGCACAGTTATTAAACGATACGATTTTTTCCAGTCTCTTAGTCTGAGACTTTTCTTTTGAAATAAAATGACTGTTTGGGCATTTCGGTCAATTGGTCTAAAATGAAAATGGAGGAAAATAACTAATGAAGAAAACTATGACGTTTGCGGAATGGAAACAATTATTGCGCACACGCAAAATGATCGTTCCGATGATCGCAATTTTATTTATCCCCGTACTGTATGCGGGCATGTTCCTATGGGCTTTCTGGGATCCGTATGACCATATGGACCAATTGCCGGTAGCCGTCGTCAACTTGGATGAAGGCGCAGAACTTGATGATGAGCAGCTCGCTCTCGGAGAGGAACTGGCCGATAAATTAGTGGAAAGTAAGCAATTCGATTTCCAGAATGTCACGAAAGAACGAGCAGATGAAGGATTGAAAGGGCAGGATTATTACATTACGATCGAAATTCCTGAAAACTTCTCGGAACACGCAACGACACTGCTGGATGATGATCCGCAGAAATTAAACATTCTTTACAAGCCGAATGAAGGATACAACTTCCTGTCGGCTCAAATCGGTGAAACGGCAATGGATCGCATCAAAGCGGAAGTCAATGAGCAAGTCACTTCCACATATGCGGAGCAGTTGTTTGACTCCATTACGGAAATGGGAGAAGGCTTCGGCGACGCGGCGGACGGTGCAGGGAAACTGCATGACGGCGCTGCGAAACTTGCGGACGGAACCGGTGATTTGAAAGGTTATCTGGCACAGCTTGCTTCAAGCAGTGTCGCATTGTCAGACGGCTCTACGAAGCTTGCGCAAGGTGCGAATGAAGCTGCAAAAGGTGCAAATGATCTGTCTAAAGGTCTAGGCACTTTATCCGCGGGTGCAAATGATCTGCAAACAGGTGCCAATCAAGCAGCAACAGGTTCCGCCAGCTTAAAGGCTGGAATCAGCGAATACACGGCAGGTGTTAATCAACTCGCATCCAGCTATGCACAAATCGGTGCGAAAGAGGCAGAGTTCGCAGGCGGTCTTGGTAATCTTGCGGAGAAATCCGGCGGCTTGAAAGGTGCGGCTGATCAATTGGCAGCTGGCTCTCAAGGCGTTAACGCAGGCATCAATCAGCTGTCTGAACAGCTGGGACCCATCCTTGCACAATTGCCGGAAGACCAAAAAGGTGCTTTACAGGCAGCATTAGGTGAATTAAAACAAGGCAGCGCGCAAGTAGCAGGCGGTCTTGGTGAGTTATCTTCAGGAGCGGGCGCGCTTCAGCAAGGCGCTGCTCAACTGAACGGCGCTGCCGGTCAATTGCAGGGCGCACATTCAGAAGCACTTGCCGGATTGAAAAAGCTTCAAGGCAATTCTGCAAAACTGGTCGAAGGTTCCAATGCGCTTGCGAGCGGAAACAGCCAATTGGCAGCAGGTTCTAAGCAATTAGTCGGCGGTGTGCAAACTGCAGCAGCAGGCTCTAAAGACTTGGCAAACGGCCTGAATGAATTGACTGCAGGCGCCGGTACGATGCAGCAGGGAACAGGCACACTCGTCTCCAAATCGAAAGACTTGGCGGCAGGCTCTGAAAAACTGGCTTCAGGCGCCACTGAATTGAATGAAGGAACCGCTACACTGCAGGATAAACTGACAGAAGCGAATGAAACAGCTTCCGAAGTGAATCCGACCGACAAGACGTATGAAATGGCCGCGTCTCCGGTAGAAGTGGAACAGGATAGTATCAACAAAGTGCCGAACTACGGAACAGGCTTCGCACCGTACTTCCTTTCATTAGGATTATTTGTCGGCGCATTGCTGCTGTCGATCGTCTTCCCAATGATGGAGCCGGCGACAACACCAACCGGCGCATTCCGCTGGTTCAGCAGTAAAGTATCCGTGCTGGCAGTTGTCGGATTAATTCAGGCCCTGCTTGCGGTAGTGGTGGTCAAGTATGCGCTGGGCATGGAAACGGTCAACACACCGATGTTCATCCTGACGGCGATTATCACCAGCTACACATTCATCGCAATCGTCCAGATGCTCGTCTCTATTTTGGCGGATCCGGGTCGTTTTGTAGCGATTATCGTTTTGATTCTGCAATTGACTACGAGTGCCGGAACATTCCCGCTCGAATTAATTCCGGAACCATTGAAAATCTTCAACACTTTACTGCCGATGACATACTCTGTCCAGGCATTCAAAGCATCGATCTCCACCGGCGACATGTCGCATCTATGGGCAAGTAACGGTGTTCTAATCGGCTTCCTGGCAGTTTGTCTGGCGTTAACGTTCGGCTATTTCGCGCTCGTATTCAAAAAGCGCTATTCAGCCAAATCAGCAACTGTGGAAGCATAAGAATGGTGCCTGTGCGCCAAACAATCGTGTTTATTTCAACATTCACGATTGTTTCAACAAACATTATTGCTTGAACTTTCATGTTTGTTTCGTACACAGGCACCGTACCACAAGAAGATTGCTTGGAAAGTCATCCATCATGACTTTTCCAGGCAGTCTTTTTTATTTGAAGTAAGTACGGAATAGTTTGAATAAAATGGATGCATTACGTATGATTGAAAGTATATTAACTGCACTTAATCCCTTGCTGGGGAAAATCTTCTGGGGGCTTAATATAGTTGGTATTCTGATGACAGTGAACAATTCAAAATACTTTTTTCCAGGATTTCTGGTCCATCTATGGCCTGCTCAATGATTATGTTATCCGCGTGTTATTCAGACGGGATCCACGGTAACTGACCCATGCTCGGAACGGCGGCGCAACCTATGGAAAGAAGGATATATATATGACAATAAATAATTTTATGAAGCATAACTTCCCCGGACTGGAGCTCAAGTCGCCACTGTTTTACTCATGGGATGCAGGAATCCGGTTCGAACTTGGGGTGAACGAGAGCTCTGTCAGTATTCATGAGAACCCATTGTATTTACAAGGGGTCTATCGGAGGGCAATTGAATTATTCGAGGCCTTGCACACACCGGAAGATGAGCTCTATCTTGTGGTCGATGTTCATGATTACGGAAAAGCGGCAGCTTTGCAGAGGAAGCTGAATATCTTCGCGAAGTATGTAAAAGAAAATTCGGTCTTGATCCGGCTCCGGCACGAGAACCGGCCATATATTTATCCGGAAGACGATGAAGACGGGACTTGCCGTACACATCGGTTCAGTCTTACATGCCGGCGTGCGGATTTCCGGTACGCGGCACTGTTGAAGGCCATTTGCAATCAGGATATGGGAATAAGACCGGTTATTCACCAGTCTGTCTATTTTATTAATGAAACAAAAGGAACGATCTACTATGTCTACGATGACAGAGGCTGTGATTTGCTGGGTGTGAATTCGGAAGCAATTCAATGGATGTATGAAGAATTCAATGAATGGATTTTGGATTATGTCCGCCCGAAAATCGATGAAGTGTTCATTTGATGGTGCCAAACAATCGTGTTTGTTTCAATATTCACGATTACTCAAACAAACAGGAATGTTTGAACTTTCATGTTTGTTTCGTACACAGGCACCGCAAAACAGGCACCGCAAAACAACTGACAGGGGGAAATTGTAATGGAAGCATATCAGGCTACGATTGAGGATATAGAAGGCGTATCAAATTTATTTAATTCATACCGTGTGTTCTATGACCAGCCGTCAGACGCAGAGGGCGCAAGAAAGTATATAAAAGAACGTCTGGAAAATGGAGAATCGGTAATATTTGTTGTGAAGCACAAGGAAAAGTACGCTGGTTTCACCCAGTTGTATCCCGTCTTTTCATCCATCTCGATGAAAAAAGCATGGATATTGAATGATATGTTCGTTGATCAGGAAGCCCGAAAATTGGGGATAGGCCAATTGCTTTTACAGAAGGCGGAAGAGTATGCCCGTAACACGGGTGCAAAAAGTATTGCGTTGGAGACCGCACCGGATAATTATGGCGCTCAAAAACTATATGAGAAAAATGGTTATGTACGAGACACACAATTTTATCATTATGAATTAAGTTTAACTGAATAACTGTTTAACCCATTCTTCTGTTAATCGGGTCAATTAGCTGAATAAAGTTTGCGCCAAAATCGGGCTATTTAACGAAATTAGAGTTCATAACTATTTTCGCTAAATAGCCCGATTATGATAATTTAACTTGCTTCCTCCGTAACGTCATAGGCTAAACTTAAATTATACCAATATTGATGGAGGGATCATTTTATGGAAAGTCAAAAACATGTTTTTACAATTGGTGAATTTGGAAAGCGTACAACAACAACTGTAAGGACATTAAGATTTTATGAAGAATTAGGATTACTAATACCAGCAAAGCAAAATAATTCTGGTCACAGGCTGTATGGATTTGAAGATTTAGCGAAACTACAGCAAATTCAATCCTTAAAATTTTTAGGTTACTCATTACAAGAAATCAAAGATTTAATTGATAATGGCTCTACTGTTCCAAAACATTTTGAAATGTCATTATCTTGGCAACACAAATTACTAACAGAAAAAAGAAAAGAATTAAATCATGCTATTGAAGCGGTCGAGCATGTACAATTTCTTTTGAGAGAAGGGAAGCCAATCACATGGCCAGTTTTAAGTTCACTTCTTTTCAAGATGGAAAATGAACAAGAACAGATAGAGTGGTTAAAAGAACACTGCTCAGAAGAAGTTGCTGAACAATACTCATCGCTTCCGAAAGAACAGCGACATCAAGTGGATATAGAGATGCTAGACTGGTTGTCAACATTGAAGAAAGTGATGAGTGAGGGAGCCAGCCCACAATCGCCTGAAGCATTTAATATTGCCGTAAAGTTATCTGAAATTGCAATGAAACATGCAGATAACAAAGAGGAATTGCTTAAACAAATGCAAGAAGTACAAGCGTCAATGAAACCTGATATAGCTAATTTTAATTTCCCTACTATTTTGACACCGGAAGAAGAAGCGTTTTTAGAGGAAATAGGAAAGTCGATTAAAGCTTCATATAATCAAGATGGAAAATAGGATATAAGCAAAATAAAGCCCTCTCATAGAAAGTCTGATTAGGAGACACAGTACAACTCCTCTTTTTCATTATTCCAATGGAGTCAGTAGAGGTTTTGTAGAGACGGCCTTTGTAAAAGGACAGAAAGAAAGGATGCTATTATGGAAAATCCAGTTATATTAGTTGCTATAATTTCTTTCTTTATCATCATTACTTATCTCTTTCTAACTGGGAATCGTCAGAAATTAAAACAGTTACGAAAAGAGTGGGAAAGTGAGACTTATACTGCTATAAAGGAAGACGCCAATTCTATTTCCTCGTACTGGGATAACAAAAAAAACTTTACAGACTGTTATGCAGGTGTGGATCAGCTGACATGGGACGACTTAGCGATGCAAGAGATATTTGAGAAGCTAAACTATACAAAGTCCAGTTTAGGTTCGGAGTACTTATTCAATCAATTGAGAGATATAGATCCGAAAATTGTAGATGTTACTGAAAAAGAAGAACTATATACATTGCTTGCGAATGACCATAAGTTAAGAGAAAAAGTGCTTCTAATTTTATCCAGTCTAGGAAAACGAAATTACGCAGATACATCCTCATATTTTTATAAATTCAATGATTCTAAGATTAAAAATGATTATATATATATCATTCTTTCTTGCTTACCGATTTTGTCGATTATCTTTATGTTCTTTAATTTAAAGTATGGAGCGGTCAGTCTCTTCAGTTCATTTGTAATAAATTTAGTGATATATTATCGGAATAAAACACTGTTGGAAAATGACTTGCATTCAATTACATATGCGGCTGCCATTGTAAATACAGGAAAAAGTCTAGCTTCTGTTCAACATCCAAGATTCATTATATATAAGGATATTTTCAAAGGAGAAGGAAAAGGCTTAAAAGTAACTTCTTTCTGGGGTAGAGTATTATCGATTGGCGGCAACAGGGGCGGGGACTTCGATGTGTTGTATGAATACTTTCGGATTATATTTTTACTGGACTTTATTGCTTACAATCAAATTGTTAAAACGCTGTTTACATATCCTGAGGCGTACCAGCAATTATGGGAATCAATTGGCGAACTTGATGCGGCGATTGCAGTCGCATTTTATCGGAAGAGGCTTTCACTATACACGACTCCTAAGTTTGTAGAAGAAGAAGAGCTGTTATTTGAAGACTTGGCACATCCACTTCTTGATAATCCAATAACGAATTCTTCAAGGTTTGGTAAATGTGTACTTATTACAGGTTCTAATGCTTCAGGGAAATCGACATACATTAAAGCTATAGCTATTAACGCTATTTTGGCGCAAACTATTAACACTGTATTGGCTAAAAGTTGGACAATGAAACCAAGTTATATTGTCACATCCATGGCAATTCAGGACAATGTATTGCGTGGAGATAGTTATTTTATTGCAGAAATTAAATCCCTAAAAAGAATAATTAGGCTTAGTGAAGAAAAGAAACCTATAATCTCATTTATTGACGAGATATTAAAAGGAACAAATACTGTCGAGAGAATTTCAGCATCAGCTGCGATAATGGAGTGGCTATCTGTAAATCAAGGCATGATTATCATTGCTTCACACGATATTGAGCTAACAGAAATTGCAAAGGGGGTGTATCGAAATTATCACTTCAGAGAATCGATTGAAAAAAATAAAGTGTCATTTGATTATAAAGTTCACAATGGGCCTTCGATAACCAGGAATGCCATTAAACTGTTGGAGGTACTTGATTATCCAAAAAGCGTTACTGTTCAAGCGAATCAATTGGCCCAGCATTTCACTGAGGTGCATGAATGGAATAGGCTCAGTAGTCAGGGCTATCCTTGAGAATACTGAATTCAACGGTTTCATACCGCAATCTCGCTAACTTGCACGTTTTCTGATTGAAACCTGTAATTGAAGAGGCGGGCATTGATACGAACACAGGATTTTTTTGTACTTCAGTATGGAAAAATACAGATATAGATAATTATGTATATTGAGATCAGGAAGGTTGCAAGCGTGTCATAGGAAGAAGTAAAAAACTTTTAGTCGATCAAATTGCACAGGAACTGAATCCTGCTTTCATCTTACTAGGAAGAAATAATATAAATCCGAGGTGCATATCTATGCAATGTTTTTGCGAAGAAGAAGTGTTTTATCTAAAGGTGGAAGGTGACACCGGTGCTGATGCAGTCTGGTGTGACGAATGCGGCAGCAATCTGGATATAGCCGATGTCCCTGCGTCAGATGAATTAAAATTCGAGCTGACCGGCTGGGTGCGGATGTACGGAAACTGGATGGATTGGGAACAGGATCTGCTGCTTGCCGGCGGAGTGGAGAACGAAGAGGCTCATAATGAGCAGGGTGAAATTCTTGCTCGGCGCCTGCAAGAGGAATTAACAGGCTATCGTGTAAGGTTTTCGCCGTCTTCTTCAGCTAAAATGTATGCCGGGTTTATTTCTTGACCGGCCAAATACAACACCTCTAATTTCTAGTTTACTGTATATTATTACCCCGCGATATAGTCTGTACATATCCATCGCGTCAAAAAACCTTCAACTTATTACTTTTCCCCTGTAACCAAACTAAAAAAATTCAGTCTACTCTCATAACCATACAAAAAGAGAGAGGATGAACACGATGAATAAAAGCAGATGGATTTTGGCGTCACTTGTTACCGCCGCTGTCGGAATTATTATGCTGGCGAGCTTCTTTTTCTGGCCGCGGGTGCATATTACATCCGCCCACTCGGCGCTTGCGGGGCAGCCTGTGTCGATTTATTTCACAGCGCCGGTTAAAGCGGGCGTACTGTCACAGGATTTTGCCATTACCAATCTTACTCAGCAGCAACACCCTGCTGAAATAACCCTGGCAGAAGATCGAATGTCGATGACTGTCAGCTCGCTCGCGCCAGGAAACTATGAATTGAAAGTGCCGAAAAATAGTTTCAGGGGGTGGAACAGGTCGGCGAATTCAGCGGTTTCATTCGCCGTCATGGAAGCGGTGAAGCCTGTTGCGTCCGTTGATGAAATCAAGAAGTTTTTCGAGCGGGCAGAGCAATACGACCAATATGCGGCGACCGCCGAAAGCAGTATCGTCATGGAATCTTCCTCGGAAGACAAAGCGTCTGCTGGAGGAAATGAATATTCCGCGACCAACCAGCAAGTCGAAGGCGTCGATGAATCAGACATTGTCAAGACCGACGGCGATTTCATTTATGACGTGACCGGCCAGGAAAATCTGACCATCACTGACATCCGTAATTCCCAAAAGCTTGCGGTCATCAGCAAGACCGAATTCAAAAACGAATTCTTTCCGAATGAACTCTATATTGACGGGGAGTTGCTCGTCGTAATCGGCGGGAAACCGAATCATCCGCAAACCGAGAAAGAAATGCCATACATGCAGGAGCTGTCAGCGATACGCGTCTATGATGTCAGTGACCGCGCTAAGCCTGTACTGCTCCGCGAAACAGGAGCGGAAGGCTATATCATCGCGACCCGAAAAATCGGCCCGCACGTCTATATGGTGACGAATAACCGGCCGATGTACTGGCTGATGGACCTGCCGGTTACAGAAGATCACCTGCTGCCGAAAGTGTTTGATTCGGAGAACGGGAAGGACATTCAGCCGATCCAGACAGATAAAATATCCATTCTTCCCGGCACAATGGAGCCTTCCTACTCCGTCATCACGACGCTTGATATCCGTTCCGGCGAAATAGGCGGTGTCGAAACAAAAGCATATCTCGGCAGCGGCGAACAGCTCTATATGTCGAAAGATCATCTTTATCTGACTTCGACTTTATACGGAAACCAGCCGATGCAAGGCAACAGCGAAGTGTTTAAGTTCGGACTGGACGGCACGGACGTACATTTCCTCAGCGCAGCCCAGCTGAAAGGCTCCATCCTCAACCAGTTTTCGATGGATGAGCATGACGGCTATTTCCGGGCGGTTACGACGGAGGGCAATCTATGGGATGAAAAGAATATCGCAAAAAATCATTTGTTCATTTTGGATGCGGATATGAAGCAGACGGGTTCTGTTGAAAATCTGGCGAAAAATGAACGCATCTATTCGGCACGTTTTATGGGGGATAAAGCGTATATGGTGACGTTCCGCGAAACGGACCCTTTATTCGTTCTGGACGTCGCGGATCCGCAAAATCCGGCTGTACTTGGTGAACTGAAAATCCCGGGGTTCAGCAATTATTTGCACCCGCTTGATGAAAATCATCTGATTGGCTTCGGCTATGACACGATAGCGAAAAAAGGGCAGGCAGGCGGTGAGCCGATTATTCAGACGCAGGGTATGAAAATTTCATTATTCGACGTTACGGATTTCGCGAATCCAAAAGAGCAGGATTCGGAAATCATTGGCGGGCAGGGAACGTATTCTCCTGTTCAGCATAATCACCATGCGCTGTTCCTTCATCCGGGACGCAATCTGTACGGTTTTCCTATCACAGTCTATCATGAAGACAAAGATCAACTGAATCTGGAGAAAGCCGGAGCGATGATTTACGAGATCACGGCGGAAAACGGAATCACGGCTAAAGCCGACCTGACCGAAGAACTGACGCTCGACTATATGGACTGGGAACGGGAAGTGCAGCGCCTGCTGTACAGTGCAAATACCGTCTATACCATCGCCGCCAATGAAATATCCGGTTATTCATTAGACGACTTTTCATTGCTGGATCAGATAGAAAAGTAGTGAAGAGTTGTCTTTTTGCGGTTCGTCCATTAAGCTGTAAAGAAAAGCACTAATTTAAATGAGCACGACAAAAATGGAGCCCTTTCTATTATGAAAGGAGCTCCATCTAATTTGTGTAAAAGTAATTTAGGAGATTTTGATCTGCTCGGCCGGCAAGGGAATTCCGATATAATGGCCTTGGACCGCATCGATGCCCATATTCTTTAGCATATCAAACTGCTGCTCGCTGCTTACGCCTTCAGCGATTGTATACAAGCCCATCGACTTGGAAAAGCGAATCATGCCTTCGACCAGCTTTTGTGTCTTTGGATTGCTCAGCAAATTCTCAATGAAGAGGCGATCGAGCTTGATGCTGCTGATCGGCAAGTGCTGTAAATAGCGCAGTGAGGCATAACCTGAGCCAAAATCATCGAGCGTGAATTGCATGCCCAGGTTTTGCAGTTCCGACATTTGTGAAATGACGGATTGCTCTTCTTCTGCCTTCAGTGCGAATTTTTCTGTGAACTCAATATATACTTTATTCGCCGGACAGCCCGTCTCGTTTAAAATTGAGATTAAGCGGTCTTTCCATTGCGGATTCAATGATTCGCGGATGGATGAGTTAATGGAGACAGTCATCTCTTGTCCGGCACGGTGCCATTTCGTTGCGAATGTCATGGCTTCTTCCGCCACATATGCGCCGATCTCTTCAATCAAACCGTTTTCCTCCGCAATCGGAATCAATTCATCCGGACTGATGATGCCGAGATCTTCGTCTTCCCAGCGGACGAGCGCTTCATAGCAATTGATGCTGCCGCTGGCGATATCAAATTGCGGCTGATAGGCAACATGCAATGAATTACGGTCAAGCGCAGTCAGCATCTTTTGGTCGATTTCCAAACGGCGATTCAGGATTTTATGGGACTCGGCGGAAAGCGATGCAATCCTGCCGCCTCCCTGGCTGATCACTTCATCTGCAGCAGTCAGCGCCACTTTATACAGCTGGGTATACGTTTTCTGATCTTCAGGAAAACGTACGATCCCGCCGCTGATGGAAAGTGTCTGTGCATTATGGCTCAAATAGATCGGCTGCTGTTTCAGGAAATCATAGAAGCCTTGAATATACCAATCACCGAATGCTGTTAGAACGACGAAACTGTTCGTATCAATGCGCGCAATCGGCATATCCTGGAAGTAGCGTTTCAGACGGTTGGTGAATTCTTGTATCAGCTGCGTCTCGGATTCCGTAGACTGCAGCTCTTTCATAGTGAAGTAATGATCGATCGTTAAATAGACAAATGAAAAATGCTGACCCAGTTTGATGGATTCATTCACTACTTGTTCAAGTTTGTGGCGGCTCATCAGGCCGGTCTCTACATCGATAAATGCGATTTCGCCCAATTTTTCCTGCAACCGGATATCTTCTGTTATATCCAACTCTAAAAAGAAGACGGACTGTAATTCTCCATCATCAGACAGAGTGGGGACGGCAAGCATATTAACGAAAAACGGTTCCCCGTCGCGAGTCATTTTTTCGGCTTTTCCCGACCAGGATTTACCGCTTAGCAAACGATCCCAAATCGTATTTACTGTCTGTTGCGAGGCAGGGGCGTCGGAAAACATCTGCCAGATGGATTTCCCGATGATTCGCTTCGGAGTCCATCCGCTGACCGTTAAGTAATTTTGGTTTGCGTAGGTTATTAGTCCTTCTCCGTCGGTATGGGTGACTAACTGATATCTATCGAGACTATCGACTAATGAATGATGCTCTTTAGTTTCAGGCAAGCTTATAGTATTCATTAGAATGCTCCTTTCCGATTCTACTATATTACTATTATAATCGATATACGCGCTGTGTCCAGATGTTATATGTGAACTTTATACTATAAATTAAAATGGGTACTGGAATTTTTTTGTTAGGAGTGTTGGATTATGATGCGTTTAAAAGGGATTATGATGATAGTCATAGGCTCTATGTTATGGGGGGCAACAGGTCCTATGATGGAGTGGATTTTGGACCATAGTGAGATCTCTGTCTCCATGATGCTCATTTTGCGGCTGACGCTTGCAGGCGCCGCTGTCCTTTTATTGCTGAAAGCCAGAGGCGTGCAGGTAGCGCGTCCTATGAGACAGAAGCTCTGGCTGCGCAAGATGGTCTTGTTCGGTGTCTTCGGGATGCTCGGCGTGCAGTATGGTTTCGTCCAGACGATTGCCAACAGTGATGCTGTTGTCGCCACGCTTTTCCAGTTCGTCGCTCCTGTTTATATCATTATCCTGCTGTCTATCACACAACGTTCTTTCCCGCCCGGCAGTCAGGTAATCGGGATGATCGTCGCCTTGTTCGGCTTGATCCTCCTACTGACAAATGGATCATTTTCTAGTATTTCATTGAATACAACCGCAATTGTATGGGGAGTTTTTGTCGGAATAGCCTTTACATTTTATACGTTATACCCCGTTGTACTTATGGCGGAATGGGGCGTCTTGCTGGTCGTTGGGTGGGGGATGTTTATTGGCGGGCTGACGTTATTTGTTCTCAACATCCCGTCTTTTTTCATGAATCTATCCGTGTTGCTGAACGGAACTGCCATGTTTGTTCTGCTGCTAGTTATTATTATGGGTACATTAGCCTTCATCATGTTCTTGCAGAGTATGACCTATATTACGCCTGTCGAGACGAGCGTGCTGTCTTGTTTCGAGCCGCTCACTGCTATGATTGTCTCGGTCATGTGGCTCGGTCAAATGATGGGAATCTGGCAGATCAGCGGTGCGATGATTATGCTTCTTGGTGTCGTGTGGCTGTCAGTCGGCGGCAAACGAAAGAAGACGACAGCGCCGCCTGACCCCGTTGTTCAGCATGAACCGTTTGAGCTGTAACGTCTTCATCTGTACACTCCGTATCGTATTGTGACATAATTAAGACAGCAAACATACGGAGTCAGAGGTGAAACAAATGAAGACAGTTTTCCGGTATGCCATTCCTTATAAATGGCCGATGGTGATCGCTATTCTTTTAATGCTGCTGGAATTGTCAGTTGAGCTGATCCAGCCGCTGCTGATCGGGAAAATCATAGATGACGGGATCATGCAGGAAGATCTCGGTACAGTTGCCGTGTGGGGCGCTGCGATGCTTGGTATGGCATTCGTCGCGCTCTTTTCCGGCGTTATTAACTCCTACTTCGCCTCCCATGCAGCCCAAAGTTTCGGCTATGATCTGCGGCAGGCTCTGTTCGAAAGAGTCCAGACACTGTCTCTCGCAGCTTTTTTGCGATTCCCGGCATCTAGCCTGATCACCCGTTTAACGAGTGACGTGACCATGGCGCAAAATGCCCTGTTCATGGGATTGCGTATTATGGCGAGAGCACCGCTGATGATCCTCGGCAGTCTGATCATGGCTTTTGTCGTCAATCCGAAGCTTGCGGTCTTTTTATTGGCAGGGGCACCTTTTTTAGCGGTGTTTTTAGTCGTTATGGCGAAGAAAGGTGTGCATTTATTCGGCATCGTCCAGCGCAGATTAGATGGAGTCAACCGGCTGGTGCAGGAAAACCTGCAGGCGGTCCGGCTGATAAAAGCCTATTTGCGCGGGACTTTTGAGTCGAGCCGTTTCTCTAAGGCTGCAGAAGCATTGAAAGAGGACAGTGTCCGCGCAATGCGTCTGATGGAAATGATTTTACCTGTCCTGCTGTTCATCATGAATGCGAGTTTCATGGCAGTCCTGTGGTTTGGCGCAGCCGAAGTGAGACATTCGGATATGCCGGTCGGAGATGTCGTGGCCATCGTCAACTATGCGATGCGCATGACAAGTGCGTTCTCGATGTTTTCTTTTCTGATTGTGATCTTTTCCCGTGCGAAAGCTTCTTCTGAACGAATGGAAGAAGTACTGTCTGCAGATGATGCGCTTGAATCCTTCGAAGCGGCAGACGATACATACCACGGAGCAGTGGACATCCGTTTTAACAATGTTTCATTCTGCTACCCGAATACGAAAGAGGCCGTGCTAAAACATTTGACGTTCGAAGTGAAGCGGGGCGAAAAACTCGTGATTATGGGAGCGACAGGATCCGGCAAATCCACATTGCTGCAGCTTATTCCCCGAATGTTCCAGGCGACTGAGGGGGAAGTGCTGCTGGACGGGCGGAAAGCCGAAGACTGGCCACTGGTTACATTGCGCGGCATGATCGGGTATGTGCCGCAGCAGTCGATGCTGTTTACAGGCTCTATTTACGACAATATCTCCTGGGGCAAGCAGGGGGCAAGCCTTGAAGAAGTGAAAGAAGCTGCCAGAAAAGCGCAGATCGGTGATTCGATAGAGCGCTTTACGGAAGGCTATGAAACGCGCGTCGGCCAGAAAGGCGTCAATTTATCGGGCGGCCAAAAACAAAGGCTATCGATTGCGCGTGCGCTCATTCGTAAACCTTCCATTTTAATTCTCGACGACAGTACAAGTGCGCTGGACGTAAAGACAGAAGGGGCACTGTGGAAGGCGCTGGAGGAAGAAGATACAACGATGCTGATCGTCACGCAGAAAATTCAAACTGCTCAGATTGCGGATTCCATCCTGTTGCTGTCAGACGGTGTAATTGTCGGGCATGGAACACATGCTGAATTGCTGGTATCCTCTTCATTCTACCGGGAAATTGCAGAATCTCAGCAGACGGAAGGGGTGAAGTGAGATTGAAACCATTTGGCTATGAACCAATTATCCAAAGAGAGAATTTTAGTAAACGCAATCGCAAACAGATACAGAAAGCAGGAAACTGGAAGTCTGTTCTTACGCGTATCTGGCGCTTGATCGATCAGCAGCGCGGCCTGTTGATTACGGTGCTCGCGCTCGTTTTTGTCAGTTCAGCACTTGCTTTGCTCGGTCCGTTGATGATCGGAAATATCATCGATCACTATATCATTCCGAAACAAACGCAGGGTCTCGGTGTGCAGATCGGCGGATTGCTTGCCATTTATGCCGGCTTTTCGGTTGCCTCGTATTTGCAGAATTACTGGATGGTCGGTATTGCACAGCAGACGGTTTACCGAATGCGCACGCAGTTGTTCAGCCATCTGCAAAAACTGCCCATCCGCTTCTTCGATAAACGCCAGCACGGTGAATTGATGAGCCGTGTAACGAATGATATTGAAAATGTCAGCCAGACGCTGAATTCTTCGCTAATCCAAGTGTTTTCGAGTGTCCTGACCTTGCTCGGCACGGTATCGATCATGCTGTATCTCAGCCCGCTGCTGACTTTGCTGACCATGATCATCGTGCCGCTGATGTTTTTTGCGATGCGCTGGATTACCAGAAGGACAAGTATTCTGTTTAAAGAACAGCAGCAGGCAATCGGTGCGCTGAACGGTATGATTGAAGAAACGATATCCGGCCAGCGGGTCGTCAAAGCATTTTCACAGGAGCAGCAGGTAATGGAGGAATTTGCAGAGAAAAGCGGCCGGCTGAAACTGGCAGGATTCTGGGCACAGACCTATTCGGGATTCATTCCGAAAGTGATGAATACGCTGAACAATCTGTCGTTCGCAATTGTGGCGGGTGTAGGCGGACTGCTGGCGGTCACGGGAACTAGCGGCGTCACGGTGGGGACGATTGTAATCTTCAGTGAATATGCACGGCAGTTTACGCGTCCTCTCAACGACCTCGCCAATCAATTCAATACGGTGCTGTCTGCTATCGCAGGAGCCGAGCGTGTTTTCGCCATCATGGATGAACTGGTTGAAAAAGATGAAGCGGAGGCAAATGAAATTCTCCTGAACGGTGATGTGGAATTTAAAGACGTAACATTCGGCTACGACGAAGAACCGATAGTGCGGAATATTAGTTTTCATGTAAGACCAGGAGAAACAGCTGCGTTCGTCGGTGCGACAGGGGCAGGCAAGACGACAATCATGCAGCTGCTTTCCAGATTTTACGAAGCCGGCAGCGGGCAGATCTTGCTTGACGGTGTGCCGATCGACCGGCTGCCCCGAAAAACCGTGCGCAGTCAAATGGCTTTCGTTTTGCAGGATCCGTTTTTATTTGAAGCGACGGTGCGGGAGAATATCCGTTATGGACAATTGGACGCGACCGATGAAGAAGTGGAAGCGGCCGCGAAAAAAGCGAATGCACATACATTCATCGGTAAATTATCGAAGGGGTATGATACGGTGCTGACAGCTGGCGGGGAAGAAATCTCGCAGGGTCAGAAGCAGCTGCTGTCCATTGCACGCGCGCTGGTTGCCGATCCGGCACTGCTGCTGCTCGATGAAGCGACAAGCAGTATAGACACCGTTACAGAGCTGGCGATCCAAGATGCACTGGAGAGATTGATGGAAGGCCGTACGAGCTTTGTTATCGCACATCGGCTGAATACCATTAGGCAGGCAGATAAAATTTATGTAATGGCAGAAGGTGAAATCATCGAGTCAGGCAGCCAGGACGAGTTGCTCGAACGGCAGGGTATCTTTTACGGAATGCTCCGAAATACAGATTGAATAAAAAAGCCATTTACCCGTTAAAAATCGGATAAATGGCTTTTGATTATTTCTTTTCATCAATGTCCAGTGTTTTATCATCAGTAAATTTCACGTCAAGATCGAATTCGTCGTAATCATCCAGCCCGTACCACTGGAGAATCTTGTCGATTGCTTTTTCTTTTGACGTATCACTGTCGAGCAGAATCTCCATGAACATTTTATGCATGCTGTCGATCGCATCGTTGCCTTCTTCATTTACGTTTTGAAATTCATTGACATATTCAGCGTCGGAAGGCTTGACATCTTCATAGTCGGTTTCGATTTTCTTGCCGTCTTTCTTGATAGTCAAATCAAAATCGGTGAATCCATAGCCGTCCCCCGTATTGATGGAGCTGCCTTTGTCTTCATCTTCATAACCTAATGCTGGATCATCATTATCAGGTGCCTTTTCCTTGGAAGAGCAGCCTCCCAAAATCAACATGGAGGAAAAACCAATAATCGATAACGTTCGTTTAACTGACATGAGCGACATCCTTTCTACGGTCATAATACTTATATTATGACCGTAAAAGGTGCAGGCTAAACCCTCAATTCAATATGACATAACCTTACTATTGGTCAATTCGCTGTAAAACTGAACCGAGCATCTGCCGGATTGGCAGTACTTGACCGTTCGGCAGCCGGATCTTCCCATGGTAATAGCCCACCATCTGACTCACTGACATTTTTCGAATGAAATACTGATCGAGTGTCTGACGCTGGAAAAACGGTTTGAATGTCAGACTCACATCTTCTGAGAACTTCGTCCGAATCTTCCAGGGATTCAACAAGTTTTCATCAGTACCTGTAAACAGCACGTCCTCATGGATTTTATGCATCTTCCCTTCCACGAATACGGCGTTTTCCGTCAGCCCTGTCCCGTCCGTCCAGCCGCCACCCAAATTCAGGCCGACTCGTTTGCCGCCGGTCCGCTGAGATGCCAATCCCCATTTCCATTCCGCCATGGAATTCCATACGCCGCGGCCATAATCATGGATCGCGAAGCTGTAATAAGGATTGAAATCATAACGCCGCCCGCCGATTTTAACAAACCCGCCAGTGGGCAAAATTGCATGTTTTGACGTGAAATGAAACGTGTCACGGCTTCTCGGTATGACGACATTCAGCGATTCATCTTTGTCAGGATGGATGATATGCAAATCTGCATGCAGCACCTCATTATCAAAATCTGGAATCGTCACGGACAGATGGGTTTCGCCTTGCAGGTGAACAAACTGGACAGTGAGCTGTTCGTGGATGAATTTAATACTGTCCAATGGTTGTTCCGGCATTTTAATGCGTCTGCCAAGCGGCAGGGTCAGATGTTTTTCATAAAAACGCTGTGTTTCATAATCTAATATGTAAATTTGACAAATGGCTTTATGGTCAAGATGAATGATTGTTGTAGAAAACAACAGGTCTTCTCCATAGATGCACCAATAATTCCACCGCTTTTTTTTCATGAACTGTCCTTTAAGGTTGCTGATCACTAAAGGACTGCGAGCAAATCCGATAGATTCGGGGTTGAGAAGCCCTTTAGAATCGCATAGAGGCACCGAGTCCATGAGTTCTCTTTCTTCATGCTGCATCTGTCATACCACCTTTCCTGCCTATTGTCTTTTTATGTGACACTTGATATACTCTATATTGTACCAGAAACGAGGGGCATTAGCTCAGCTGGGAGAGCGCTTGCATGGCATGCAAGAGGTCAGCGGTTCGATCCCGCTATGCTCCATATGAAATAGAGTGGTTTAAACCTAGATATGTAAGGGTTTATATACTTTGAAGGAAATGAATTGAATACGAACTGAATAGCTTATTGACCGAAAACCTTCTAATTATACTTAGAAGGTTTTTTTGCGTTGGGTAATAAACTTGGAAATAATAGTGTCAAGTTGGATTTGCAAGATGTATTGATACAAAGAGAACCTAACAGTGCAGCCGCTAAACGATCAGAACGTATGTCTATTAAACAAGCACTTGATATGGAAGTTTTTAAATTCAACTTATATAGCGTCTCTCTTATAAACAAAGTAGTTCATTGCGGGTCGGCAGTTATAGCTCAGCATCCAAACTCATTCAACTTTTGCAAAGTGTAACCGGCTTACGATATACAGTCCGTGTCTAAGTTATGAAAAAGTTTCTTACAACGTGATAAGTAATTTAATATCTTTACTTAACTTTTACACACACTAGACGTTTTATTAATAATCATAAGTTAGCATAGTAGTTGTTGCAAAGACAATACGTGATGATCTAGGGGTGATTTCTGTTCATGCAAGCAGACAGGAGGGAATAAAAATGATGAAAGATTGTTTAATTGTTACAGACTTGGATGGGACCTTATTGAATTCAAATCATGAAGTTTCTGAGCAAGATTGCAGGTGGATCGATACATTTAAATATAACAACGGAAAATTTACAATTGCAACAGGCCGGATGACTAGAACAGTTAAACAATTTATAAAAAAGCTGAAGGTTGATATGCCGGTCATAACATACAACGGTGCACAAATCTTTTGCCCAGTCAACAATAAAGTAGTGTATCAGAAATCATTGATGCTCTCAGAAGAACTGATTGAAGAAATTGCGCATGCGTCAGATTCCTTCGCGGAAATACTGATTTTTTATGGAGATCAAGTTTATGCCCTTGAAAAAGGAAAACTGATTGAAGAGTATGAGCGAAAAGAGAACGTGACATGTTCAATTATTAGGATCGAAGAAATTCCATTACATGTTATTAAAGTCATCGTGCTGTCAAACGACCAGCCAAAGTTGCTGCAATTTGAAAATATGTGTATGGAGACATTTCATCGCTGTAATTTAATATACTCGGAACGTAATTATCTGGAGATTTTGCCGACAGGAATATCAAAAGGAGAAGCATTAAAGGTTTTGAAGGAGCGCTATGCTTTGGGTGATGCTGAGGTCATCGCATTTGGCAATAATTTGAACGATATCTCATTATTGAAAGCGGCAGATGTAGGTATCGCGGTGAAAAATTCTGAGGATCAGTTGTCAGAAATCTCAGATTGCGTTTCCGCATATTCAAATGATGAGGGTGCTGTTGGCCGCCACATTGAACTGTTACTTGCGCAGTATGAACAAAAAAGTATAGGAGTGTAAAAATGAGAAATTACAAAAAATGCGTTTTTCTTTTTTTGATAGGATCCTTACTACTCGTAACAGCGTGTTCTGGAAATGATGTGAAGCCTGATGGTAAAACAGCAGAAGCTTCCTCTGGTCCGAGTGATTGGGAAGAAACGGTTAATGCGTATGAGACAACAGAAGAGTTGTATGAAAAAGCGAAAGAGGAAGGGGAAGTAGTCGTCTACTCCGCTACCTCGGCAGTCGAAAAGATCGGCTTGGCTTTTGAAGAGGCATTTCCCGGAGTCAAGGCATCTGTTACAAAAGTAAGTGATGCAGATATTTTGGAGAAAGTGAAGCGGGAACATGAATCAGGTATCAAGAATGTTGACATTATTTTTGGAAAAGGCACGAGTGGATCATGGGCAAATGAAATACTGCCGGCAAGGGTTATTTACAACTATCAGCCAGAAGAAATCATGGAAAGCATTGGACAACCTTACGGAAATTATCAAGGAATCCCTTTGATCTCCGAAGTCAGCACAATTCTTTATAATACAGATGTATTTGAAGAACCCCCAATCGACAACTGGTGGGACTTAACGACACCGGAATGGAAAAGCAAGATTCTTATGAGTGATCCCCTAGCCTCTTCCGGCACCCAAGACTTATTTATGACAATGGTCAGACATTCGGAAGAAATGGCCGCGGCATACGAGGAGAAGTTCAATGAAGAACTCGAGCTGGATGGGACAGAAAATGCGGGATATGAATTTATCAAAAGGCTATTGGGGAATGATGCGATTTTAATGAGTTCCGGAGGCGATGCGGTGGATGCGGTTACGGACTCAACAGCTGAAAAGCCTTTATTGGCCCTCTCTACTTCAGTCAAATTAAGAGATGTTGTCAACGAAGGAGCACCTCTTGATATGATTCCTGAGTTGAAACCTAGAGTATCCGTCCCGGCGACATCAAAAATCTTCCTTGTGAATGAGGCCAAAAGTGTGAGTGCAGCGAAGTTGTTCATTCGATTCATGGCAGGCGATGAAAACGGAAAAGGGGAAGGATTCAGTCCCTTCAATAATCCGGGCACTTTCGCAACAAGATCTGTCATCGAACAGGACAGTTGGATTCCTCCCCTCAATGAATTGAATGTATGGGAAGAGGATGAGGCATACAACTACAAAAATGCGAAAGAAATGAGAAACTTTCTTTTGAAAATACAATAACTTTTTTACAAGGGGGAAATGAGTATATGAAGCTGGGGGTATCCATCCAGAGTACGGGCCTGCGAAGAGACGCCGGTTTGGAAGAAAGAAAAAAGTACTTAGCAGGTTTCAAGGATCTGCAGGAATATTTGAAGTTCTTAAAATCGAACGGAATCAATAGCATCGAAATCAGGAAATATAAAGTTCAAGATGCGTTTGAAGACTTTCAGAAGGCCGTTGAAGCGATTTGGGAGAAAGACATGGAAATCACGATTCATGGGGAGGTGGCGGGCAGTCCTTCAAGCGGAAAGTGGTTCAGTGATTTCTATCCGTCACTCCTGCCAATTTTGGAGCAATTCGGCTCGTACCAGCCAAAGCTCATTATCCCGATTCATGCGTACCAATCAACGTCATTGGAAACTTCGGTATTAAAAGAAGATACGATCAACTTGTTTAATAAGTGGATATCCTTCATCCAATCCGAGGAGCTTAATGTTAATTTTGCACTGGAGAATAACCGGCAAAAGAGCGTGAATGACCCTTGTGATCATCTGGAGGGTGTGCTTGAGATCGTCAACGAAGTGAACAGTCCCCATTTAGGGATCTGTTGGGACATGGGCCATTACCGTTCCAACCTAACTCACGATCTTAAGGATAGTAAAAATGGAAACGTCCAGGATGCCTTTTTTGATAAAGTGGTCCATACACATATTCATGGTTTGAATGAACAGAGAGTGACTCATTTCCCAATTGGGGATCATGGCAGCCTGCCGCTGGAAGAATACGTCTCCGCTTTAAAGAGAGTGGATTACAATGGAGTATATAACTTGGAGTTCTCCTTTGGAAGATGGGCGGAAGAAGTGGATGTGCAACGAGAATTGTCCCGCTCTATAGAACGGTTGAATCATGCAGTCGAAGCATGACGGTACGTAAAATCTGACGAATTCAGGGTGAACAATCGAATGAATAGAACTGTCGCATACTTAAAAGAACGGGTCCTCCGCAGCCTGCGTTTTGCATCCAGGCCCCTTTCATTGATAAGTCTCATGTTAATGGCGTTTTTGTTTTATACAATTGTCATCCCGATGTGGGAAATCATCGCAGGGACATTAAATGACCAAATCAGTGCCAACGGTTATTCATTGTCCGCATGGAAAGAGGTCTTGACAAGCGATATCAGCCAGGCCCTCCTGTACAAGCCGATCTTCAACACATTCAGTATAGGTGCATTAGTCTCATGCCTTTCCTTATTACTAGGGACAGCACTGGCATGGCTTGTGACGAGAACCAATATTCGATTTAAGAAGACGATCAGTTTTCTGCTCATCCTGCCTTATATGCTGCCTGCTTGGTTGAATGCATTCGTTTGGCTGATCATTTTCAAGAATGAACGCATCGGAGGCGGCATCGGTTTGTTCGAGTACATATTTAAAATCAGTCCGCCAGATTGGTTGGCATATGGGTTTTTGCCAATTGTTTTCTCCTTGTCGACGCATTACTATATTTTTGCTTTCCTATTGGTCGGTGCGGCGCTTGGCTCGATCAAAGGGGACATAGAGGAGTCGGCGGAAATTCTTGGAGCAAGCAAATTCCAGACATTGACCAAGATCACTTTTCCGTTAGTAATTCCGGCAATCATAGCCGCGTTTATTCTTATCATCTCAAAAACAGTGGGCTCATTCGGGATTCCCGCGTTGTTAGGTCTGCCTGTCAGGTATTATACGCTATCTACGATGATCTACAACAGCATCGGAACCGGGCGGCAAGAGCAAGGGTTTATTCTGAGTCTCATTCTGATTGCGACCGCGGTCATCATCATTTACTGCAATCAAAAGATCATGAATAAACGGAATTACAATACAATCGGCGGAAAGGGGTCGAGTGAGAAGCTGACCGACCTTGGAAAATGGAGGATGCCCATCAGTCTTTCAGTTTGGCTTTTTGTCACAACGGTTAGCATTTTGCCAATACTCATTTTAGGTTTCCAAACACTCATGCTGAAAGATGGAGTGTACAGTTTGAGTAATTTGACATTGCATTATTGGATTGGCCGATCTGACCCTGACATCAGCAACGGCATTAGTGGTGTACTCGTGAACGGACGAATATGGGAAGCCTTTAAAAATACAGTTATGATTGCTCTAATCGCTTCAGCCATAGCTGCGTTCATCGGTTTGATCATCGGTTACGTCGTGACGAGGAATAAGAATTCTTTATCCGCCACCGTTATTGACCAACTTTCTTTCCTCCCGATGCTTATCCCGGGCATAGCCTTGTCGGCGATTTACCTATCGATGTTCGCCACGCCAAAATTGCTGATCCCATCGCTCTATGGGACGATAGCAATCCTTGTCCTGATCACAATTGTAAGCGAGTTACCATTAACGACTAGGGCCGGAACCAGTTCAATGATCCAAATAGGGAATGAATTGGAAGAGGCCGGAATAATTGCAGGTGCTTCTTGGACAAGGCGGTTCTCGAAGATCTTACTCCCCTTAAGTAAAAAGGGTCTTTTGAGCGGGTTCATCTTGGTGTTCATAAGTGCGATGAAAGAGCTGGATTTATTAATATTGCTTGTGACACCGAAAACTTCCACGTTAACGACCTATACCTTTGATTTGCAGGAACAGGGATATCCGCAGACTGCGAATGCGGTTGTGTTTATCATCATCACGGTGATTATCGTTGTATACTTGTTGATTACTATCGTGGGGAAAACAGATATAACAAAGAGCATAGGAGGAAGATAAAATGAGTGAAATCCTATTAAAAAATATCAATAAATACTTCGGTAAGAGTCACGTATTAAAAGACGTAAACTTAAAGATCGAAGAAGGGGAATTTATGACACTGCTAGGTCCGTCAGGCTGCGGAAAAACGACAACACTCAGGATCATTGCGGGACTCGAGAACCCGGAGGAGGGTCTTATAGGAATAGGAGACAAAGAAGTTGTCAATGCAGGAAAAGAGCACTACCTCCCGCCGGCTAAGCGAGATTTGAACCTGGTTTTCCAGAGCTATGCATTATGGCCGCATATGACGGTTTTTGAAAATGTATCGTTTGGTTTAAGTGTAAAAAAATTCAATAAGAAAAAAATTCAACAAAAGGTGGAGGATGCTCTAGAACGTATGCAAATCAAGCATCTTAAAGATCGGTCCCCCTCTGAATTATCTGGCGGACAGCAACAACGGGTCGCCATTGCCCGTGCGATCGTCACGGAGCCGAAAATTTTATTGCTAGATGAGCCGTTGTCCAATCTTGACGCGAAATTACGGGTGGAAATGAGAGCCGAGTTGAAACGGTTGCATCATGAACTGAAAACAACCATCGTGTATGTGACACATGATCAGCTTGAAGCATTGACACTTTCCACAAGAATCGCCGTTTTTTTTGACGGTGAACTGATTCAGGTGGACACGCCCCAGAAGTTGTATCATCAACCAAATGACCTCAGGGTAGCCGAATTCATCGGAAACCCGTCTATCAACCTAATTTCAGGGACGGTTGCAACAAAGGGAGTTTGTAGAAAATTGCACACTTCCCTTGGGACGCTATCGTTTACAAGTAAAGCCGGGTTCCCTGAACAAGTCACCATGGCGCTTAAACCGGAAGATGTGTTTATACACCAAAAGCCCTCGGAGAATAGTGTGGCGGGTGTCATTTATTCAGTTCTGCCAGCGGGGGCGGAGACATTCATTCAAATAAAAGTCGACGGTGAGCTGCTGTTGGCCAAGGTCATTGGCGATGTCGATTTTCCGATGAATACGCAGGTTTGGATTACTTTTTCCTTAAAAAATTTGAATGTATATGATAGAACAAATAATCAGCGTCTTCCAATTGATGATGCTATTTTTGTAAAAAATCACATAAGTTTAAAGGCGAACTAAGGAACCGACCTGCGAGTGGTTATTGTGAGTTGGGACGTTCTGTGGCACCTGCTCTCTTGAAAAAATAACTTTTTCGAAGAATGTTCATGTTCAAGAAGGTGCTGCTCCGTTCAGGCCATCAGTATAAATTGCTATAAACGCTCGCCTTGCTTCAGATAGTTTTACAAACTAAAACCAATAAAGGTAATTAGACCCTCTGCCTGTTCATATACATGGGCAAGGAGGGTTTTTTTTGTATGACAGAAAAGCAGCAGTGCGGTATGCGGACAAGTGGTGGGACAGCAGGAATCCAGCTTTTCCTGCTTTTGAAGATGATTGTACTAATTATATTTCGCAATGTTTGCTGGCCGGCGGGGCACCGATGCACGGTTATCCGAATCGGGAAAAAGGCTGGTGGATGCGCAATGGAACATGGAGTTTCAGTTTTACAGTCGCCCACTCACTGCGCTGGTATTTAGGAACATCTAAAAAAGGACTGACAGCAAGGCAGGTCAGTACGGCGGAGGAACTCGATCTCGGCGATGTGATTGCGTACGATTTCCAGGGGGACGGCCGATTTGACCACTCGACGATTGTAACAGCGAAGGACGGCACCATGCCGCTCGTTAATGCACATACGTATAACGCCTATCATCGGACTTGGGACTATAAAGATTCCTATGCGTATTCACCGAATGCCAAATATATTTTCTTTAAAATTAATGATCAATTCTCCTGAACAGCATGGAATAGAAACGGGTGTTTTCATTTAGACTCTAGTAACTGACTGTCTGAATGAGGTATACTGAAAATCAGAAACTTATTTGCAAAGGAGAAGGTTGAGTGTGAATGAACAAGCATTATCGGTACGGGAGGCCATCGTTACGCGCCGCTCGATAAAAAACTTTAACGGACAGCCGATCGAACCTGAAATCATACCGGAAATTATAGAAGATGCCGTATGGGCACCGAATCATGGAAACCGTAATCCTTGGCGTTTAATAGCTGCAGCGGGAGAACAGTACGACGAGCTTCTGGAAGTGCTGAAGGAATTCGGCGTGGCCAACTGGAAGCAGCTTTCTGACGAAGATCTGGAGAAGCAAATGAAAAAATTTACTTCAGCCGGCGCAGCAGTTTTTATAGTTGTGCCCGAAGATCCGCGTCAAAAAGAACGTCTGGAAGATTACGCGGCAGCGAGTATTCTGATTCAGAACATTCAGCTGCTGGCATGGGATAAAGGAGTCGGCACTTGCTGGAAAACACCGCCGTTCCTGGATAACCCGAAATTCCGCGAACGTCTCGGCGTAAAAGCGGGTGAGCGCATCATCAGCATGCTGCAATTCGGCTATTTCGATGCGGCACCAAAAGCAGCGCCCCGCAAGCCGGTAGACGAAATCGTTACTTATTTTGGCGAAACCGCACAAGATACAGCAGAATGAACAGCAGTCAGGCTGCCCGGGACGATTCCGGGCAGTTTTTTTAAAAAATGAAATGGGAACCGGTTATCGTTGTCGCGCGCCAAAAAGTGCCCACCGCGAACCAAAAGTCTCCGTGCGCGCGCGAAAAAGCCCGATCCACGCGCCAAAAGCGTCCATCCCCGCACTAAAAACCCCCATCCGCGCACCAAAAAGCATCCATGCCGCACCAAACCCTGCATTAAACGCGCCAAACAGTCAATCTGCCGCACATTTCATCCTGCAATCAGATAAAGCTCAAGCAAAAAACGGTTCGGAAAGTCTGATGTACAGAACTTTCCGAACCGCTATTTTTTACTTCAACGACAACTTTTCCACTTCATCATAATAACTGCTGATTACACGCAGCCCTTTGTCGAAGTTCTCCAAATGAAAATGTTCATTCGGGGCGTGGAAGTTTTCGGTATCAAGACCGAAGCCCATCAAGACAACCGGCAAATTAAGAATTTCATCGAAAGCCGCTACAATCGGAATCGAGCCGCCGCCGCGTGTATAAACTGTCGGCACGCCGTATACTTTCTCATATGCTCTGCCTGCCGCCTGAATCACTTCATGGTCATAAGGCGTCAAATAAGGCTTTCCTTTATCGAATTCGGTAACAGTGACCGTACATCCGACAGGTTCATGCTCTGCGATATGCGCTTTCAGTTTGCTGATGATATCGTCGGGATCCTGATCCGGGACTAAGCGGCACGTGATTTTCGCGCCTGCTTCGGAAGGCAGCACGGTTTTGATGCCTTCGCCTGAAAAGCCGCCGAATACGCCATTGATTTCGAGAGTCGGACGGGCCCATACGCGCTCTGTGTAGGAGTAGCCCGGTTCGCCGGTCAATTCCTTGACGCCTACTTCCTTCTTTATTGCCTCTTTATCAAAATCAAGTGCCGCCCAGCCCGCACGCTCTTCTTCCGTCAGGTTGCGGACATCATCATAAAATCCGTCAATCGCAATCGTGCCTTCCTTATCCCGGAATGAAGTCAGGATTTCGGTCAACGCATGGATCGGATTCTGCACACCGCCTCCGTACAGTCCTGAATGAAGGTCGCTTTTTGGACCTTTTACATCGATCTGCACACCCGCGAGACCCCGCAGACCGTAACAGATGGCCGGCTGTCCGGGAGCGTACATGCCTGTGTCAGAAATAACAATCAGATCAGCAGCTAGTTTATCTTGGTTCTCTTTAATATAAGCTTCCAGACTCGGACTGCCGATTTCTTCTTCGCCTTCAATCATCAGCTTGACATTGACAGGAAGTCTGCCGTGCAATTGCAGGAGCGCCTCGATCGCTTTGATGTGCATGAACACCTGGCCCTTATCATCACTCGCACCGCGCGCATATAATTTATTATCACGGATTGCCGGCTCGAATGGAGGAGTTTTCCACAAATGAAGCGGGTCGACAGGCTGAACGTCATAGTGTCCGTATATCAAAATAGTGGGCTGGTTTTCTGCATGCAGCCAATCAGCATAGACAACGGGTTGTCCTGCTGTTTCTTCTATTGAAACATTTTCGAGGCCGGTCTCTTTACATTCATCGGCAAGCCATTCCGCCGCTTTTTGCATATCCGCTTGATGCTCTGATAATGCACTGATACTCGGAATGGTTAAGAATGTTTTCAACTCATTCATGTGGCGCTCCCGATTTTGCGTGAAATATTGATCTGCTGATTCAAATGTACTCATTTTAAAACCTCTTTTCTGTATGCTATTTCTACACAACAGTATAGCAGAATTTTAATGCATATCAGGTTTAGACGCTTATTGACACGGGAATCAATGAATAAACCTGCAGAATATCGATCGTTTCATATTAACGGCTTATTCATTATCTATGGTATAATAACGGAATAACAAAAATGCAGAAGTGGTATAGCGACAGGGAATCGCTTGTTTATTTAATGAGAATAGCTGGGGGAGACGCAATTGTTTATTGCATTGGGACTTTGTTTGTTTGTGTCCTTTTTTTTATCAGGAAGTGAAACTGCACTGACAGCCTCAAACCGAATGAAAATTCAGTTTCGGGCCGATCAGGGTGATATTAAATCGATTAAACTGCGTAAATTACTCTCAAAACCGGACCGTATGATTACGGCCATCTTGATTGGGAATAATGTTGCCAATATTTTGATGCCGACAATCGTGACGATGATTGCGATTGATAAAGGGCTGCACGTCGGCTTGATGACGGGAATTTTGACAGTGGTCCTGATTATATTCGGCGAAGTGCTGCCGAAGACAATTGCTGCGACATTTGCGGACCGCATCGCGTATATTGTAGCGCCGGCGATCACATTGCTCGTTAAATTATTCACTCCGTTGACGGTTATTTTGGCACAATTTACTAATTTCTTTGTGCGTCTGATTTCAAAAGGCGCCGTGACCGAAGCAACCTTAACCAAGGAAGATGTACGGTCGATGGTGGATATCGCGTCGACTGAAGGAACATTCGGTCAAGACGAATCAATTCGTTTGAAAGGTGTTTTGGATTTCCGCGATAAAGACGTCATGGATGTGATGGAAACGCATCGCACCGATATCATTTCATTATCAATGGATTCGTCATATGAAGATGTGCGGGATGTCGTGCTGCAATATTTCTATACGCGTTATCCTGTATATGAAGAAAGTATTGACCGGGTCGTCGGTATTTTTTATTCCAAAATGCTGATTGAGTGGTCCATGTATCCGGAGAAGAAGTTTTCAGAGATGCTCGACCGGCAGCCTTTATTCGTGGTGCAGACAGCCAGTGTGGAATTGGTGTTCAAGCGCATGCTGACACAGAAGAAACACATGGCGATCGTGCTCGATGAATATGGCGGTACGCTCGGTATTGTGACACAGGAAGATATTATAGAAGAAATGATCGGGCAGGATATTGAAGATGAGACCGATGTGGCGGAAGATGCGATGGTATTCGAAAAGGATGAAAATCTGCTGATCTGTCAGGGACGCCTGGATATTGAGGATGTGATTGAGCTGCTGGACGTGGAGATTCCGACCGACCATGATACAATTGGCGGTTTTGTTTTCCAAGAACTCGGACATATTCCTGAAGCGGGCGAAGTGTTCCAATACAATTCATTGCGATTTGAAGTGATAGAAATGGACCGCACAAAGATTCTGCGGTTGCAGATTACAAAAATTGCGGATGAAGAAGAGCTTGTCGAGGCATAAAACGATGTCAAGCAACCTTACACAAATGTAAGGTTGCTGAAAGAGAAAGCGATGGTTTGTCCCGTAACGGTCTGACATAATTAGGGTACCAGTTCAAACGGAGGTACTAACTTATGAATTCAGACTTAAACGCATTATATGAAGAATATGGCCGTTATATATATCATCTATGTCTCAAATTGACCCGCAATAAAGAAGAAGCAGAAGATCTCATGCAAGACGTATGGGTGAAAGTGGTACGATACAGCGGTGAAATGAGTGAAGTCAACCGCATGAAAGCTTGGCTTACTACCATCTGTATGAATACATTCCGTGACCGCTACCGAAAAAATGTGCGTCACAGCCAGTACGTTATGAACCAGCCTGATACATTAGACGTTCCGATTCTAGATTTGGTTCCCAGTGATGCAAAAACACCTGTGGAATTAATTGAGCAGAATGATATTCAGATGCTGGTACAGCAGAAAATTGGACAGCTTGACGGCATTTACCGCAAGACCATTGAGTATTTCTACGTTAATCAATATTCACTGGTCGAGATTGCCGGCTTGATGAAGGTTTCCATCGGCACAGTGAAGTCCCGCTTGTTCCGCGCGAAGAAGTATTTGAAAGAACTTCTTGTACAAGATGAAGCAGCCCAAGAATACGTAACTGCCTAAGCTCACATTTATTGTGGGCTTTTTTTTGTGGGATTTTTCTGGTGTGATGTTAGTTTGTGCGGGTTCCGTGCCTCGACTTTGCAGGATGGTTTTGAATGAAGTGTGTGTTTGCAGTTTGGATCCGCTTCGGCGCTGGGGGATTGCCTTACATCTCTGCTTGTCAGAAAAGAGCATCGCGGAATGATCATAGTACCCGCTCAAGCGCTCATAGCCCGGACTCAGCCGCTCATACACACCAGCCAAGTGATCATTCCGCCCGGCTGCGTGATCATACAGCATCTCGCCGTGATCATTGAACCAGCTTCTGCGCTCATAGCCGCCCCGCAGTTGCGCCTTCGCTGGTGTGGGAAACGTATGACATGCTGCTTTTTGGCAGGGTGCGGAATTAATTGGTGTGATTCCGTTTTCTCGACTTTGCAGGGGGTTTGAACGAAGTGTGTGTTTGCAGTTTAAACTCGCTTCGGCGCTGGGGGATTGCCTTACGCTATGAGCTTACTGGCGAAGAGCATGCCAGCAGTCTCATAGCAACGGCCGACCCCCAGTTGCGCCTTCGCTGGTGTTGGTAAATGTATGTCATGCTGTTTTTTACCAGAGTGTGGATAAGTTGACTTGTTCCCGTTACTCGATTTGCAAACGCATTGATCACAAGATTCTTAGCCCTTACAGAATGATAAGTAGTGCATGAAACACCACTCCTATCATAATAATCTCAGATATTATGCTCATACTACCTGCTCACATAAAAAGTATTGAAAAACAAGCCAGTGTACCGGAGTGGAAGGCGGCGACTCTGGGAGGATCAGCCCGACAGGTGAGACAACTTGCGGGAGCGAAGCGAAATTAGCGTATAGAAGAAACTCTGTATTGCCTTAATTTTTGCAAAGAGCGCAAAAACACGGCAAAGCGAACCCTTCGTTGTTCGCTTGGCTCACCGCGGGCCCGCAAGACAAGCGTCCGCCTGGAACGCAGGGGAACGGTCTTACCCCACTCACAAACTCCTCAACCGCATACCAAAAAACAACCTCCTTCATACTGAGAAGGAGGCTGTTTAACGTTTATTCAGTTGCTTCCGCGAGCTGTTTGTTCAGGTCTGCAAGCCGTTCTTCCATGCCGGCGAGGCGGCGTTCGGCGTTCTCGATCATCTTGTTGTGGCCCGTTGACTCCAGTTTCTCGATATCGCCCTGCAAACTGATGTAATCCATTTTCAGACTGGCAATTTCTTGTGTAAGCTGCTCTTTGTTCATTGGGAAAACTCCTATCTGCGATTTTCCCTTAGTGTAACATATCCGGCCCTTTTCCGTTTCGGAAACTCCAGCAAATAACGAATCGCCTCCAGCAGCTTCTCCTCGCCATCCCCGACATTCAGCCGCAGCTGACGCTTTACTGCGCGTTCTCTTCTTGCATCATGCAGCAATAGCTCCATAATCGCATTCAGCAGATTCGACTGTGTCACTTTGCGGCCAAGCCCGAGGTGAATGAAACCGTTCTGTTCCGTCGGGAAACCGAGGTTTGATTCGAAGTCGTTTTGGGCAAGCACTATACAAGGCACACCGATGACTGCCACCTCATAGGGTGTATAACCGGCATCGCATAAAATCATATCAGCCTTCGAAAAAACTTCCGTATGATTTTGCGGGGCGCGCAGGACCCTCGTGTTTCGCCGGCTGAGCGCCATCATTTGTATTTCACTTACGTCATGAGTATAATTTGAGCCAATTAAAACAGACACGTTCAGCGGGATCTGCAGTTGCTTAATATGCCGCAGCGCCCGATACGTCAAGTTTCCGGGATCTTCGTCGCCGAATGAAATCACCAGATGCGGCGAGTCGGCAGGCTTTTTTCGTTTCAGCCCTGCACCGCGGCTTCGTTTCAGTGAAGGATCCGCTGCAAACGTCTCATGACCGGCAGTGTAATGATCAGGAAGCGTCTCATGCGTTTCCTCGTAAAGTGTCTGGACGACTAAATCAGCTAAATGGCCGCCTTCGCCAAAATCATCAAAATGCAGAAGGCTTGGCACTAACTCCTGAAGCTTGGCCACTTCTTCTCTGTGGCTGATACCGCCGTCCCGAATGAAAAGGTCGGGCTGCAGATCGGCAACATGCTTCAGCAGGGAAGAAGGACCATCCACTGAATAATAGGGGAAATCGGTGTTTGGCTGTATTGTTTCCGTGTCGTACAGGAAAGTTATTTCTGCTTCGGATTTCAGAGCATTTGCAAGTATTGCTGCACGTCGCAGAGGATAACTTCCTTTTCCGTCTGTTGTAGAAAGATACATCGCTATTTTTTTTTGGACCTGTTGTTCGATTGGAACCACCCTTTCTGAACCTGCTGCGTTCCTCTAAGCCTATGAAAATGTATAATAGTTTATTACAATGAAGAACGGGCAGGGCAGTTCTCCTGCCGGTCGTAATGAAAGGGGTCCTTGCAGAAATGTTTGATTCATTGCTGATGGACTTAATGTTCGTCGTATTAATCGGAGTAGGTTCACAGTGGATTGCATGGCGTACCAGAATGCCGGCGATTGTCGTGATGGCGATTGCAGGTTTGCTGGTCGGCCCGATATTCGGCTTGATCAATCCGCAGCAGTCGATGGGAGATTTATTCGGTCCCATCATTACATTTGCAGTTGCCATTATTTTATTCGAAGGCAGTTTGAATTTGGATTTCAAAGAGATTAAGGGGTTTGGCCGGCCGGTTGCGCGAATCGTCACATTTGGTGCGTTCATCGCCTGGATAGCGGGTTCGCTGGCGGCTCATTATATTGCCGGACTTTCATGGGAAGTGGCTTTCATTATCGGGGGGCTGTTCATCGTTACGGGGCCGACCGTGATTCTGCCTTTGCTTCGGCAGGCCCGTCTGAAACCGCGTCCTGCTGCTATATTGAAGTGGGAAGGAATAGTCGTCGATCCATTCGGCGCGTTGCTTGCAGTTTTTGCGTTTGAAGCGATCAAATTCATCAATAATGAAGTGACTGCAAAAACGATGCTGCTGTTCGTAGGGGCATCTGCATTCTCCGTCCTGCTTGGCTGGGGAACAAGCCGTATTCTCGGATCGGCATTTGAAAAGGGAAGAATTCCGGAGTATTTGAAAGCGCCGATTTTATTCGGACTGGTCTTATTCGTCTTTGTTCTTTCGGATGAAATCATGCATGAAACAGGATTGCTCGCTGTCACGGCAATGGGGATGACGATGGCGAATATGCCGCTGACGACTTTGCAGGACATCCGGCATTTCAAGGAAAATATTTCAGTGCTGCTGATATCGGGAATTTTCGTTATGCTGACTGCTTCGCTCGATCCGCATATATTGATTGAAATATTGAACCCGAAAATCGTTCTGTATGTACTCGCGATGCTCTTCGTTGTCCGCCCGCTGTCAATCTGGCTGTCAACTATCGGCACGGACTTGACCGTAAAAGAAAAGACGCTGATCGGCTGGATTGCACCGCGTGGAATTGTAGCGCTGACAGTGTCGGGGTACTTTGCAACTATCTTGCTGGAAAATGGCTATAAGGATGCAGAGCTGCTGACAGCGCTGACGTTCGCGCTCGTATTTTCTACCGTAGTCGTGCACGGCTTCTCGATCGGCTGGCTCGCGAAGAAGTTGAATTTGACGACACCTGCAGAAACCGGAGTTGTTTTGATCGGGAGTTCCCGTTTCACAGCAGAACTTGCAAAGTCTATTCAGGATGATGATCATCAAGTGCTCATTATGGAAGATTCGTGGGGCGGTCTGTCTAATGCGCGGAAACTTGGCATTCCGACGTATATGGGCGATATTCTCTCCGAGCACACAGGGTACCACTTGGACTTGACGCCTTATCGCTATATTTTGGCCATGACTAAAATGGACACGTATAACGCGCATGTATGTGCGGACTTTACACCTGACCTGGGCCGCGACTTGCTTTTCCAGACGATGACGCATAAGCGGACAGCAGACAGGCAAATTAATTTATCGACGGGGCAGTTATTGTTTACACCCAGCCTGTCGATCAATGAACTGGAAGAACGGATGACTTCGGGCTATGTCTTCCGTAAAACACTGCTGACGAATCAATACAGCTACACACAGTATCTGCGCGAGCGGGATGATCAGTCGATTTTGCTGTATATTTTACGGGCAAATGGGGATATGGAATTCTACACAGCGGAAAAAGAGCTGCAAGCACAGACCGGCGATACGATTGTCACACTCTCTACACCAAATAAAACCATTGAACGTACGATTGACCGCCTGGAAGGTAAAAACAGCAAGAATACCGCGAAAAAAGAAATGATAGAAACTAAATTCCTGGAAGAACAGCCGAATGAAAAACCGGAACTGCCGGGAGAAGCTCCGCCGAAACTAAATAATATGCTGAAATGATTACTTGAACTTCTGCAGATGGGCTGTCCGAAGAATCAGAAATGATTCTCCCGGACAGCCTTTTTTTGAATGAGTGAACTAGCAGAACAAGCCGACGCAGGGCCTTGCCGCGCCAAAACAGACGGGGAACGAACCAAAACCTCTGAAAACCGCGCGTTACGCAAGAATTGCCGCACCAAAGCGGCCCCCAGCCGCGCCAAAACAAACTTTCAGCGAACCAAAACAATCTCCCATCGCACCAAACGCGTTTTGTCTTTTATTATGGAAAAATGAGGAGATATCTCACACCGCTTTATTTCATGAAACATCCAGGTTTATGTGCAGCTGAATAAGGGTATTCATTAGACACATGTTAGGAGAGATACATAGTAGGTTTCACCCGTATATCTGAAAAAAGTTGACAGTTAAAGTCTTTATACAGGCAGTCAGAGATAATTGATAATTTAGAATGCGTTCTTTAGCCCGATTGGCTGACTAACTGACTTTCAGTAGAATAGGGGTAATGAAGAAAATTCCTTAGGAGGTGGATGCGATGAATGCTGTAATGGGGTTTGCAAGCGCTGCTGAACAACTGCAGCGGTATGACGCAGTCCGAAGAAGGAATGCGGAAAATGCCTATGATAAACAGACAGAGTTTCGCCAACAGGCGAATAAATCCTTAGAAGATCTGGAAGCACTGCTGCGCGGAGAGCAAAAACCCGCTGAACAGGTTCCCAATGAAAAAGCTGAATTCCAAAAGCTTGGCGCAGGTCAAGTAAAGAACATCGCCATCCCGCTTGGCAATAACTTAGAAGAAACGATTGATCTTTGGCGCGATGTGCGCAGAGAAGCCTATTCCGTGCCGGAACCGACAACAGCGGATTACCAGCTTGGCAGCAAAGCATCGGCAAAAATTGCCCAGGCTGAATTGCAGCTGTCTCTTCATAACCGGGCCAAAGTACTTCGCGAGCAGATGTCAGCTGTATCCGCACGTACAGAAGCCGTACCTGCAGATGTGGCAGCAGACCGCCTGCAAAGACGTTACGAGAATGCTTTTTCCGTCTATGATATTCAAAGTCAGGCCAGAATTAACGAGTATCAGATAGAACGTCCTGAAATGAATGTCAGTGTCTGATGGAGTTGGAAAGTATTTTCGTCAGCAGGCAGCTATAAGTCATCAAAGTCCATTTTCTGAAATTCAGTGAAGTGGGCTTTTTTTTATTTATGATTTTGAGGGAAGAGGTTTTTTAATTGGCAAAAAAACAAAAATCCGCGAAGACCAATGCCATCCGAATTATCGAAAGTGAAAACATCGACTATGAAGTGCGCAGTTATGAGATAGAAGATGGTCAAAACGATGGGGTTTCGGTAGCAGCTAAAACCAATACTCCCGCAGCGAATGTCTATAAAACGCTCGTTGCCGCGGCAGGCAAAACAGACCTCCTCGTGTTCATCATCCCGGTGGCAGGCGAGCTGGATCTGAAAAAAGCAGCCAAAGCAGCAGGTTTCAAAAAAGTCGATATGCTGCCGATGAAGGATCTGACGAAGGAAACGGGCTATGTAAAGGGTGGCTGTTCGCCGGTCGGAATGAAGAAAGAACTGCCCACATTCATTGATTCACAGGCAGAAACGCTGGACTATATCTTTGTCAGTGCAGGGAAAGTAGGCTTGCAGATGAAGCTGGCCCCGCGTGACCTGGCTGCTGTCACGAAAGCTCAATTTGCAAACATTGT